>NZ_MKSS01000091.1:0-17714 GCF_001897365.1 Hydrogenophaga sp. 70-12 | reverse complement strand
GCGCGGCATCCCCGGCGTCATCTACGGCGCCGGCCCGCGCACCGTGCGCGAGTCCAACGCCAAGCGCGCCGACGAACACGTGCGCCTGGACGACCTGCGACGCGCCACCAAAGTCGTCGCGCGCACGCTGCACGACTTGCTGCGGGCCTGAGGGCTTCGCTCGCTGACGGGACCACGCGGGGCGGCCGGGCGCTGGCAGGCCCGCCGCCGACCGGCCCCTAGCGGCTGGTGGTGTCCGGGACGTTCTGGCGCCACGTGTAATCGAACTTGCAGAAGTACTCCGCCACGAAGACACCCGGCATGGTGTTGGACACCGAGTTCTTCGCCAGTTCGCAGCCACACGGACCCATGCCGATGAAGTCGTTCTTGCTGCCGATGAACCCGTCGCGGATGGACTTGGTCCACTTGGTGCACCAAGCGTCGGCGTTCTTCTTGCCCGTGACCTGGCTGTCCCACTGGTCGGTCCGCACCTTGGGCAAGCCCGGGTAGCTACGCTGGCCGCCGCCGGCGTTTGGCGCGGGCGCCTGGGCGTTCCCGGGGCTGGGCGCGCGGGCGGCGGCGTTCCCTGTTGCCGTGGCCTGTGGCGTCGCGGCCGGCCGCGACGGGGCGCTGGTCGGCCGGCCCGGCGCGGCGGCGTTGTCCGCGCTCCCCTGCAGCCGGCGGAACTCGGCCACGGAGATCGGCGTGGGGGCGCGGCCTGCGGCCGCCGCCGCGGGCGGACGCGCACCGGGCGCCATGGGCGAGCGCTCGCCGCGGATCAGGCCCGTCATCGAGTCGAGCGTCGCGCGGTCGGCCGCGGCCATGGCGCGCGCGCTGCCATAAATGATGGCGGCGCCGGCCGCGACGTTCAGGATGGTGTTGAAGGCCTCCCGGCTGGCGCGCTGCTCCTCGGCCAGTTCTGCCGCATTGGCGGCGCGGTCCGCCACGAAGGTGGAGCGCAGGCTTTCCAGGTAGTCCGGGCGGGCGCGGATCAGCCGGATGTCCGCTTCGGGCCGGGTCGGCTCGCTGATGAACAGCCCGCGGACCACTTCGTCCAGCTCGGTGTCGATCCTGGCGCCAACGAAGACGAAGGCGCCCGAGCGCAGAAAGGTCTTGCCGTAGCCGGGCAGCTCCACCGAATCGCGGATGGGGATGTAGTCGAACTCGCCTTCCCAGAGGATGCCGCGCGTGTCGGTGTAGGTGCCGCTCTTGTACGAGGACACGGTTTCCCGGGTGAAGGGATTGCTCACGGCGAAGAAGGTCCCGGAGAACGAGGCCACGCGCGGCGCCTGGCTCATGGCCAGCGAGTCCTTCATGCAGGTGCGGATGATCGTGCCCGACACCGGGCGCTTCTGCGCGTCGTAGGTCAGGGCGTGCGTCCTGTCCGGCTGGCAGGGCCAGCGGATCTGGTACGTGCCGGCCATCTGTTCGCCATGGGCGCGCGCCCCGGTGATCTCGGTGCCATCGAGGTAGCGCAGGGTCCCGATGCCGTTGCGGCAGTCCCCTGCGATGCACTCGGCGTGGGCCGGGCGCTTGAATTCCGCTTCGGTGTAGCTCCGGCTGGCGCAGCCCGCGACCAGGCTCGCCAACAACAGGTGGATCAATGGGCGCATGCTCAGTCCGCCGGGCAGGTGTTGGTCAGGACCTTTTCCCCCTCCTGCCAGCACACCGTCGAGGCCGCAATGGGGAACTGCCCCATCATGCCGGCGAAGGTCTGCTGGGGCCCGTGAAGCTTGCCGTTTCGCCGCAGCGTGCGGGAGTCGTGGTGCCCGGGGCCGCCAAACGCCCCATAGCCGTCCTCGACCACCTGCCCGTCCGGGCGTGAGAAGCGCGTGCGGGTGGTCAGGCTGAGCGCGCCATCGACGGTGGTGCGGGCGATGGCCACCGAGGTTTTGGGCGCCGGCCCGGCCACCGTGAAGGCCATGAAGAACACGGTGGATATCTTGGGCTTGGGCTGCGCCGCCATCATGTCCGCGGTCGCCCGGTCGGCGTACTCCGTCTGCTGCGACAAGGTGGTCCCCGTCACCAGCACCGCGCCGTCCGGCCGGCCCTGCAGGGCCTGGGCCCGCACGCGGATGAGGTTGTGGTACTTCAGCGTGATCTGGCTGCTGCCGACGGTTTGGTCGTATTCGACCCAGAACTCGACGGGGCCCGACAGCTTGCCCCCTTCGCATTGGGCGCGCACCGGCGTGACCACCTTGTTGGCATACACGATCCTGCTGGGCGGCATGCCGCCGGAACGCGCGTCGTTCACCAGTTCCGCTTTCGCGACCGGGTCGTTGTCCGAGTCGACGGTGTTCGCGAACACATCCAGTTCGGCCGGGGACACGGCACAAGGCCAGGCCAGCGCGTCCTTGGGCGCGGCCAGCGCGACCGGATGGGCCATGTACCGCTGGTATTCGGCGCTTGCCGCCGCCATCAGCGGTTGCAAGGGCTCGTCCTTCAGTGCCGGGAACGCCAGGGCCTGGCCGCACCACAAGGGCAACGCCAGCAAAAGGTTCGCGCGCAGCGCGTGGGAAGGCTTCATGGACATGGGCATGGGTCTCGATGGGCTAGGACCACCCAAGCCTATTGAGCGGGGGCGCGCCGCCGAATAGTGCAGATGCACCATGGACCCGCCGGTCCGTTGCCCTCCGTGACGCGGGTCACGCCTTGCCCTGGGAGACTTCAGCGCGAGGTCATGCCCGGACCCGGCCGAACCCATCGTGTCCTCCTGCGACAATCCGCGCTCGCAACCGGTCCATTGAGGAGACAAGCATGACCCCCGCCGAACAGGCCTTGCGCGACGCCGCGCTTGAGTACCACCGCGCGCCCCGCCGGGGCAAGATCGCCGTCACCCCGACCAAGCCGCTGTCCAACCAGCGCGACCTGTCCCTGGCCTACTCGCCCGGCGTGGCCTATCCCTGCCTGGAGATCCAGGCCGACCCGAACAAGGCCGCCGACTACACCAGCCGCGGCAACCTGGTGGGCGTGATCACCAACGGCACGGCCGTGCTGGGCCTGGGCGACATCGGCCCGCTGGCCGGCAAGCCCGTGATGGAGGGCAAGGGCTGCCTGTTCAAGAAGTTCGCCGGCATCGACGTCTTCGACATCGAACTCGCCGAGCGCGACCCGGACAAGCTGGTGGACATCATCGCCGCGCTGGAGCCCACGCTGGGCGGCATCAACCTCGAGGACATCAAGGCGCCCGAGTGCTTCTACGTCGAGAAGAAGCTGCGCGAGCGCCTCAACATCCCGGTCTTCCACGACGACCAGCACGGCACCGCCATCATCAGCGCGGCCGCGCTGATCAACGGCCTGGAGCTGGTGGGCAAGGCCATCGGCGACGTCACGGTGGCCGTCTCGGGCGCGGGCGCCGCCGCCATCGCCTGCCTGGACGTGATGGTGGGACTGGGCGTCTCGCGCGATCGCATCTACGTCTGCGACTCCAAGGGCGTGCTGTACCAGGGCCGCCCCGGCGGCATGGACGAGTCCAAGCAGCGCTATGCGCAGGCCACCGACAAGCGCACCCTGGCCGACGCGGTGAACGGCGCCGACGTGTTCCTGGGCTGCTCGGCCCCCGGCGTGATGACGGCCGAGATGGTCAAGACCATGGCCGCCAAGCCCATCATCCTGGCCCTGGCCAACCCCGAGCCCGAGATCCGCCCCGAGCTGGCCAAGGCCGTGCGGCCCGACTGCATCATCGCCACCGGCCGCAGCGACTACCCGAACCAGGTCAACAACGTCCTGTGCTTCCCCTACATCTTCCGCGGCGCGCTCGACTGCGGCGCCACCCGCATCACGGAAGAGATGAAGCTGGCCTGCGTGCGCCAGATCGCCGACCTGGTGAAGAGCGAGACCAGCGAGGAAGTGGCCAACGCCTACGCCGGCCAGGAGCTGAGCTTCGGCCCCGATTACCTGATCCCCAAGCCCTTCGACTCGCGCCTGATCCTGCGCATCGCGCCCGCCGTGGCGCAGGCCGCGGCCGACTCCGGCGTGGCCACGCGGCCCATCGCCGACATGGACGCCTACCGCCAGCAGCTCGGGCGTTTCGTCTACCAGACCGGCATCCTCATGCAGCCGGTGTTCAACGCCGCCAAGGCCCAGCCCAAGAAGCAGCGCGTGGCCTACGCCGACGGCGAGGACGAGCGCGCCCTGCGCGCCGCGCAGATGGCCATCGACGACGGCCTGGCCCACCCCATCCTCATCGGCCGGCCGGCCGTGATCGAGGCGCGCATCGCCAAGGCCGGTCTGCGCATGCGCCTCGGCGTGGACGTGGAAAACGTCAACCCCGAGGACGACCCGCGCTTTCGCCAGTACTGGGAGCACTACCACCAGCTGATGGGCCGCCAGGGCGCCACGCCCGAGGTCGCCAAGGCCGCGGTGCGCCGCTCCAACACCATCATCGGCTCGCTCATGATCTCGCTCGGCGACGCCGACGCCCTCATCTGCGGTCTGGTGGGCAGCTACATGACGCACCTGGAGCGCATCGACAGCATCCTGGGCCGCCGCGAAGGCGCCAAGCTGTACGCCGCGGTCAACGCCCTCATGACCGACCGCGGCCCGGTGTTCATCGCCGACACCTACGTCAACGAGGACCCGAGCGCCGAGGAGCTGGCCGAGATCGCCGCCATGGCCGCGCACGCGGTCCAGCGCTTCGGCCACCAGCCGCGCGTGGCCTTCCTGTCGCACTCCAGCTACGGCTCCAGCAAGCGCGCCTCGGCGCGCAAGATGGCGCGCGCCCGCGACCTCTTCGTGGCCAGCCACCCCGGCATCGAGTGCGACGGCGAGCTGCACGGCGACGCCGCGCTGCAGCCCGAGATCCGCAGCGCCTACCTGGCCGAGAGCAGCCTCACCGGCTCGGCCAACCTGCTGGTGTGCCCGAACCTGGACGCGGCCAACATCCTCTACAACGTGATGAAGACCACCACCAGCGGCGGCGTCACGGTGGGCCCGGTGCTCATGGGTGTCAAGGGCGCGGTGCACATCCTCACGCCCGCGGCCACCGTGCGCCGCGTGCTCAACATGACGGCACTGGCGGCGGCCCAGGCCTGAGTGCGGCGCCCCCCGGGACCAGCCCGGGGGTGCGGCGCACCACATCGGGGTAACAATGCGCCCCACGGCGGTGCCCACACCGCCGTGGGGCATGCCATTTCAGGGTATGTCTGGATAACCCCGACCCGACCCCGCACGGAGAATGTGTATACAGATTTCGTGTGCAAAAAAGGCCACGGCCACCCCGCCGCCAGCGGCCGCGCACTGGCACCGATGTTGCTATCCGTTCCGCATGGCCCGCCGGCCCCCGCCAGCGGCGCCTATCCCCAACGACGACTCGCCAGCCTTGGAGAAACCATGAACAAACGCCGCTTCCTCCAGACCACCGCCGCCCTGGCGCTGGCCGCCAGCTTCGCGGGCGCCGCGCACGCGCAAACCCCTATCAAGTTCCAGCTCGACTGGCGCTTCGAAGGCCCCGCCGCCCTGTTCCTGCAGTCCGCCGCCAAGGGCTACTACAAGCAGGCCGGGCTGGACGTGACCATCGACTCCGGCAACGGCTCCAGCGGCGCCGTCACCCGCGTGGCCTCGGGCACCTACGACATGGGCTTCGCCGACATGGCCGCCCTGATGGAGTTCCATGCCAACAACCCCGACGCGCCCAACAAGCCGGTCGCGGTGATGATGGTCTACAACAACACGCCGGCCGCGGTGCTCGCGCTCAAGAAAAGCGGCATCACCAAGCCCAAAGACCTGGAAGGCCGCAAGCTCGGCGCGCCCGTGTTCGACGCCGGCCGCAAGGGCTTTCCCATCTTCCAGAAGGCCAACCACATCAACAGCGTGAGCTGGACCTCCATGGACCCACCGCTGCGCGAGACCATGCTGGTGCGCGGCGACATCGAGGCCATCACCGGCTTCTCGTTCACCTCGCTGCTCAACCTGGAAGCGCGCGGCGTCAAGACGGAAGACGTGGTGATCCTGCCCTTCGCCGAACACGGCGTGAAGCTCTACGGCAACGTGATCGTGGCCACGCCCAAGCTGATCGCCGAGAACCCCGGCGCAGTGAAGGCCTTCCTCTCGGCCTTCGCCAAGGGCGCCAAGGAAGTGATGGCCAATCCGGCCGCCACCATCGAGACCGTCAAGGCGCGCGACGGCATCATCAACGTGCCCCTGGAAACGCGCCGTCTGCAGCTGGCCATCGACGCCGTGGTGGCCAGCCCCGACGCGCGCCGGGAAGGCTTCGGCCAGGTCGTGCCGGGCCGCCTGGCCCTGATGGCCTCGGAGGTGTCGGACGCCTACGCCACCAAGACCCGCGTCGACCCGTCCAAGGTCTGGAACGGCAGCATGCTGCCCAGCAAGGCCGAACTCGACATCCTGCCGCCCGCCAAGAAGTAAAGCCCGCGCGGACCGGGGCCAGCCTCCCCAGCGGGTGGCTGGCCCTTCTCACGAAAGAAGCCCATGTCGACCAACGCCCCGCCCAACGACGCCGCCTTCGTCGATTTCGACCAGGTCTGGCTCGCCTACAACGAGGACCTGCTGGCCCGCAAGGTCTTCGCCGTCGAGGACATCAACCTGAAGGTCCAGCGCGGCGAGTTCATCGCCATCGTCGGTCCTTCGGGTTGCGGCAAATCCACCTTCATGAAGCTCACCACGGGCCTGAAGATGCCCAGCATGGGCCAGATCCGCATCGACGGCCAGCCCGTGACCGGCCCGCTGAAGATCTCGGGCATGGCCTTCCAGGCGCCTTCGCTGCTGCCCTGGCGCACCACGCTGGACAACGTGCTGCTGCCGCTGGAAATCGTCGAGCCCTACCGCCACCAGTTCAAGGACCGCCGCAAGGAGTTCGAGGAGCGCGCGCTCAAGCTGCTGGAGAGCGTGGGCCTGGGCGGCATGGGCCAGAAGTTTCCCTGGGAGCTGTCGGGTGGCATGCAGCAACGCGCCAGCATCTGCCGCGCGCTCATCCACGAACCCAAGATGCTGCTGCTCGACGAGCCCTTCGGCGCGCTCGACGCCTTCACCCGCGAGGAGCTGTGGTGCACCCTGCGCGACCTGTGGGAAGCGCAGCGCTTCAACGTCATCCTGGTCACGCACGACCTGCGCGAATCGGTCTTTCTCGCCGACACGGTGTATTGCATGAGCAAGAGCCCGGGCCGATTCGTCGTCAAGCGCGAGATTCAGATTCCGCGCACGCGCGAGCTCGAAGTCACCTACACCAAGGACTTCACCGACGTCGTGCACGAGCTGCGCGGCCACATCGGCGCCATGCGCAAGGCCGGCGCCGTCATCAACCAATGAGCGCGCCATGACCAGCCAACAACGAAAGAACCTCGAGCGCTTCTCGCCGCTGCTGCTGCTGATCGCGATCGTGGTGGTCTGGGAACTCATCACCGTCGGCTTCGGCGTGTCCGAGTTCATCTTCCCCAGCCCCTCGCGCATCTGGGAACAGACGCTGGAGCACAAGGCCACCATCATGGGCCACGCCTGGCGCACCTTCTGGGTCACCATGGCCGGCTTCGGCCTCGCCATCGTGGTGGGCGTGCTGCTGGGCTTTCTCATCGGCAGCTCGCGCCTGGCCTACGCGGCGGTCTATCCGCTGATGACCGCCTTCAACGCCCTGCCCAAGGCGGCCTTCGTGCCCATCCTGGTGGTGTGGTTCGGCATCGGCGTGGGCCCGGCCATCCTCACGGCCTTCCTCATCAGCTTCTTCCCCATCATGGTCAACATCGCCACCGGCCTGGCCACGCTGGAGCCCGAGTTGGAGGACGTGCTGCGCGTGCTGGGCGCCAAGCGCTGGGACGTGCTCACCAAGGTGGGCCTGCCGCGCTCCATGCCCTATTTCTTCGGCTCGCTCAAGGTCGCCATCACCCTCGCCTTCGTGGGCACCACGGTGTCGGAGATGACCGCCTCGAACGAAGGCATCGGCTACCTGCTGATCTCCGCCGGCTCGTCCATGCAGATGGGCCTGGCCTTCAGCGGCCTGCTGGTGGTGGGCGTGATGGCCATGGCCATGTACGAGCTGTTCAGCTTCATCGAGAAGCACACCACGGGCTGGGCGCACCGGGGCTCACAGGGCGGCTGAAGAGCGATCTGGAAACCTTGACCGCCAGGAGCCGCGTGGGAACCGGCTCCCGCCGCGGCGACCACAGAGCGCGGAAGCCTGCCGCACGGGCAGGCCAACCACCGCAATGCCCCGTTGCCATGAAGCGCTCAAGCCATCTCGTCAACCCCTTGTTCTCATCCCACAGCCAATGGACGCTGGCGTCCGTGCGCGTGCCACACCCCCTCGCCCGCATCGCCCCCTGGAACACGGCCCTTCCAGCCACGCGGGCGCCTTTGGACAGCGCGCTGCGCGACGCCCCGCCGCTGGTGTGGGGCCATCACCACCCAGGCATGGGCGACCAGCCCGTGCGCGGTTCCCAGCCGGTCTGCCTGCCCCCCACCGAGACCTTGCCGCCCCTGTTCCAGCCCGTGGGCGACCTGAGCCACATCGGCCAGCGCGCCGAACAGGTGCTGCTGGACGCCGCGTCGGATCCTCCGCATTTTCTCGACACCCTGAAAGGGCTGCTGGGCCCCGCCCGGCAACTGGCCGAACACCGCCAGATCGACCCCACGCAGGGTGCCTGCCTGGAACGGCTGCCGATCACCGCACTGGCCATCGCGCACCAGCAGGGCCTCACGCAAGACGCCGAGTACCTGAAGGGCCTCGGCGCGCTCGCCCTGGAGCACAGGGAAGGGCTTTCGCTGGGCGAACAGCGGCGGCTGCTCAGCGACCTCGAGGCCGCGCTGCAGGACCATGCCGACACCCATGACACAGGTCTGTCGCCGCCGCCCGGCCAACGCCAGGCGCTGGAACAAGACCCCTTCGTCGCCGACTTTCTGCCGCGCGACCCGCGCACCCTGGGAGAGGCCTCGTTGGAGGAAAAAGAGGCTTGCCTGAAGGCGCTCGTGAACCAGCACCCGCCTTGCGGCCCTTTCTTCGTCGCGCAATGGGCCTGGGCGGCGAGGCACTGGACGGAACCCGAGCTGCGCCCCTACCTGCTCGACGGTGTCAAACAACTGCTGACCGAAGCCGCCAAGGGCGTGCAGGGCAACCACCCCTTTCGGGGCACCTTCCTCTTCGAGCGCTTCCCCGAGCGTCTGCTGATCGATGCGTTCTACCGCGTGGGCGGGCCCGACAACGCCAAGCTGCTCCAAGTCCCAACGCTGACCGACCGAAGCCGGAGCTTGCTCAACCACTACCTCCAGAACACCGACATTCCCGAGGCGGATCGCCAGCGACTGCGGCACTGGCATTCGATCGACTGAACCACCGGCGGCGGCCCGGCACCCGCCCCTACACTCGCCGCATGCCCTGGCACGCCACCCTCGACCTGAGCTACCGCCGCGACGGTCCGCGCACCACGCTGCGGCACCGGCACGACGGACCGCTGCGCATCCTCAAAAGCCTCCACCCCGAGGGCGAGGGCGTCTGCCACAACGTGATCGTTCACCCGCCGGGCGGCCTGGTCGGCGGCGACACCCTGGACATCCGCGCGCACGCCGAGGCCGGGGCGCACGCGCTCATCAGCACGCCTGGCGCCACGCGCTTCTACCGCAGCGACGGGCCCGAGGCCGCGCAGCGCGTGCAGCTGCGCGTGGACGAGGGCGCGCGCCTCGAATGGCTGCCGCTGGAAGCCATCGCCTACCCCCAATGCCGGGCGCGCAACGCGCTCACCCTGGAGATCGCCCCGGGCGGCGAGTGCCTGGGCTGGGACGTCTGCGCCTTGGGCCTGCCCGCCGCCGGCCAGGCCTTCAGCCAGGGCAGCCTGCTGCAGGAGTTGCAGTGGCCCGGCGTGTGGCTGGAGCGCGCGCGCATCGACGCGAGCGACACCCGCCTGCTCGACAGCCCCCTGGGCCTGGCCGGGCAGCGCGCCCTGGGCACGTTGTGGCTGGCGAGCGGCGAGCCCTGGCCCAGTGCACGGCGAGAAGCACTGCTCGACAGCGTGCGCCTGGCCCTGGCCGGCGCGTCACCCGAGGTGCGGACCGGCGCCACCTGCCCCGACCCGCGCCTGCTCCTGGTGCGTGCACTCGGGCCGCAGGTCGAACCGCTCATGGCGGTCTTGCAGCGCGCCTGGGCAGCGCTGCGCGAACAAGCCTGGGCGCTGAGCGGCACCGCCCCCCGCATCTGGCGGGTCTGAGACCGGCTCCCTCGGGACACGGCTGCAACGCCGCGGCGGGCCGGCGATGGCGTGGCGGGCGACAGGAACCGCCGGCCAGGCGGCATCACTCACCAGCACGCCAGTCCGCCCTCCCGCTCATGCGCAGCCAAAGCATTCCCCCCCACGTGGTCGCCACGCGCCACCTCTTGACGCCAAGCCCCCTCAGCTCAGGCTCGGCACCGCAGCACCCGACGATCCGGCATGCAGCGCCCGACGACACCCAGCGGGCAGTCCCTGGCGCGCAGGCGGGGCCGGACCAGGAGCCGCCCACCCCCGACGACGGCATCGCCAGCTCGCTGCACCGCTTCACCACCGCCTTTTGCCAGCACCCCAACGACCCCAACGGCGAAAGCCTGCTGCTGGCCAACCTGCTGTCGCTGGTGCCTCGGATTCAGACACAGGCCCACATGAACCTGTGCGTTGGCGCCCTGGACGGGTTCGCGGGCATGCCCAACATCGGCGCGTTCGAGCAGCGGTTGAATGCGCACGCCGAACGCCAGCAGCTCCTCGGGCCGGACCAGGTTCGCATCGATGCCCGCTACAGCAGCACCCTCTCGCTCGACCTGCTGGCCGGTGGCCAGGGCGATCGCTGGACCTTGAACTGGGCCGGCGCCATCGAGCGGCTGCTGCAGCCCTACCGCGACTGGTTGGCGACCGACGCGGGGCAGCGCTGGAACACCCACGTGCCCCCGGGTTTGCTGAATGCCTTGACACAGTGGCTGCCGGCCATGAAGGAGCAGTCGGCGAACCTGAAGCAACTGCTGGCGTTTCTCGAGGGGCTGAGCTGGCTGCCTCCCGACAACGCCTTGACGGAATGCCTGGTGGCCGCGACGCTGGAACACAGCTTGCGCCTGCTTGTGCAGACCGCGCTGTCCGAGGTGGTGTCGCACACGCGGGCAGAAGATGGCTACCTGCTCCAGAACATGCAGGGGCTGTGTGTCCCGCTGGCACTGAAGCTGTTGTGCCAGCCCTGCCGCCACACGGTGCCGTTCATGGGCATCGACGCCGAAATGGCGAGGCTGAAATCGGCATACGACAGCGCCATGGCGAGCGCCCCCGTGGAGGCACCCGAGCCCGGTCTGCAGGACAGCCATCTCCCGTCGCGGACCGAGGCGGCCAGACAGCTGCTCGACGCGGCCCTGACACTGCTGCCCCACGTCGCCTCGCCCGCCGAGCTGCTCAAGGTGAAGGTCGTGACGAACTACCGTCGGAAGGAGACCCATCCGGGGGACTTCGACCGCCGCATGTTCCTGCAAAAGCTGCGCTGGGCCTTGGGCATTCCCAACCTGGCCACCGATCTCGGCCCCCTGGACGACGACGTGCTGGTGTTGAATGTCCTGCGCCTTCTGCTGGTGGCGCCCCAGGCCCCGGCTTTGCTCAATACCTGGGGCCCGTCTGCCGATGCCTGGAACCCACTGAAGCAGGCCATGGACGAGGAGGTGGTCCCGCCCCCCTACCTGGACACGCCGCCGCCATCGGACGCCCTGGACAAACAAGTGCAGCTGGCGCTCACCTGCACGCAGCGCGCCCCCGATGCCCAGGCCCTGGTCGAGGCGCTCCTGGTGGCGCTGCGCCGCCTGCCGGCGCCGGGGCAGGACAGGGTCTGTCGATCGGTGCGGCAGGCCTTTGGCGCACAGGAAGCGACAACGCTGGCCGTGGTCGCGCACGCCGAGCCCTCTGCCGCGACCTTCAGCGCCGATCGGCCCCCTGCCGTGAACACCCCTGCCACCGCGGCGACGCCGGAAACCGGGACCGGCTTCTCCACGCGCCTTCAATACGCGCAAGAGGTCTTTGAGCGCTCGCCGAAAGGCCTCAACTCCGGTCAAGTGTTCATCAACGCCCTGAGCGCCGCCGTCCACGCGATCGCGTCGCCCGATCAGGTCGACCAGCTGTACATGGCCACCGCCTCGTTCATGCGGCATCTCAAGTCACGCAACAACCAAAAGAGGCAGGCTTTCGAAGACCAGCTGCGCAATGCCCTGCGCGCGCGCATCGACGACGTGCGACGGAACCATGGCCTTGAGACCGACCCCGCGGTGCACACCACCACCTTCGCGGGCGCCCTGTCCACGCTGCGCGCCTTGCTCTGAGACCGCCGATCGACGAATCTGCGCCGCTCGCACCGCGCTTTTTCCCGCACCGGTCCCGGCGCCCAGCCCGCAGAATCCCCAAACGGCCCCCTGCGGGCCGGGCCGTTTCATGCACGTCACCGACAACCCCCTGCACACCGCATCGGCCCTCGTCATCGAGGGCAACGCCCAATCGCGCGCGATCATCGTTTCGCAGCTGCGGGACCTGGGCGTGGGCAACGTGGCGCAGTGCGCGCGCGTGCACGACGCGCGCCGCCGCCTGGAGGCGCAGCGCTACGACGTGGTGGTCTGCGAACAGCGCTTCGACAAGGAAAGCTACTCCGGGCAGGAACTGCTGGACGACCTGCGCCGCCACCAGATCCTGCCCTTCCACACGGTGTTCGTGATGCTCACCGCCGAGGCCACCTACAGCAAGGTGGCCGAAGCGGCCGAGTCGGCGCTCGACGCCTACCTGCTCAAGCCGCACACCGCCGCCAGCCTGGGCGAGCGCATCCAGCTCGCGCGCCAGCGCAAGCAGGTGCTGCACGCCATCTTCACGGCCATCGACGCGCAGGACTTCGACCACGCCACCGCGCTGTGCCTGGCGCGCTTCGAAGCCCGGCAAGCCTACTGGCTGTACGCCGCGCGCATCGGCGCCGAGCTGCTGCTGCGCGCCGGACACATCGGCGAGGCGCAGCGCCTGTACGAGGCCGTGATCGAGGCCAAGACCCTGCCCTGGGCCCGCCTGGGCGTGGCGCGCGCGCAGCTCGAATCGGGCGTGCCGGCCAAGGCCGTCAGCACCATCGAAAGCCTGCTGGTGGACGACGACGCCTACGCCGACGCCTACGACGTCATGGGCCGCGCCCAGTTCGAGCTGGGCCAGTTCGACCAGGCCCTGGGCACCTATGCCATGGCCACGCGGCTCACGCCGCACTCGGTGAGCCGGCTGCTCAAGCACGGCATGCTGGCCTTTTATGGCGGCGACCGCGGCGAAGGCGTGGCCCTGCTGGACCGCGCGGCGCGCCTGGGCGTGGACTCCAAGCTCTTCGACCCCCAGGCCCTGGTGCTGCTGGCGCTGGCGCGCTTCGACAACAACGACACGCGCGGCCTGCAGCGCTGCGTGGACCAGCTGGCGCGCACCGCCGAGCGCAGCTTCGAGCCCGAACGCCCGCGCCGCCTGCACGAGGTGGCGGCCGCCATCAACAACCTGCACAACAAGCTGGGCGCGGCCGCGCTGGACACCACGGTCCGGCTCATGGGCGAGGTGCTCGCGCCCGGCTTCGACACCGAGAGCGCCTGCAACCTGATCACGCTGATGGTTCGCCTGGCCCAGCGCGGCACGGCGCCGGCCGGGGCCGACGCGGCCATCGGCGCCATCGCCCTGCGCTTTGGCACCAGCCGCGCCATGAGCGAGCTGCTGGCCTGCGCCGCCAAGGGCCACGAGGCCTGGGCCGAGACCTTGCGCCAGGGACACGCGCGCGTGCTGCACCTGTCCGAACAGGCCATGCGACTGAGCCTCAAGGGCGACCCCGCCGGTACGGTGGAACAGCTGCTGGCCGACGCCGAGCGCACGCGCAACGCCAAGCTCATCGAATCGGCCCACCAGGTGCTGCAGCGGCACGCCGAGCGCATCGCCACGCGAGAAGCCCTGCAGCAGCGCGTGGACGCCATGCGCCAGAGCTACCGCGCCCGCCCGCTGCGCCTGGGCGACCACGCCGGCGTGACGCCGGGTGGCGTGGCGCTGTCGACGGGTTACCGGGAACCCGAGCGCGCCGGGCTGCTCGACGCGCGGCCGGCCTGAGGCCGCGGCGCCCGGCAAGGGCTGGGCCCTCAGCACTCGGCGAACAGCTGGACCGCGACCTCGCGGAACCACCGGTGCGCCGGGTCGGCCTCGAAGCGGTGGCTCCAGTGCAGCGAGACCGTGAAATCGGCGCCCTCGAAGGGTGGCTCCAGCACCGTGCAGCCGCCAGCCTGAACGAAGCCGCGCGCGATGTTGCGCGGCATCACGCCGCACAGGTTGGTGGCTTGCACGATGGAGGGCAGCACCATGAAGTGCTCCGTGGTCAGGCGCAGGCGCTCCTGCAGGCCGGCGCGCTGCAGGATGCGCAGCGTGTCCGCGTGCGCGCGCACGGCCACGAAGTCCAGCTGCTGCAGCGCGCGCAGCTGCGCCACGCCGCGCAGCTTGCGCAGCGAGGCCACCATGGGGTGCCCGGCGCGCATCAGCACCACGTAGCGGTCGTGCAGCAGTTCCACGCGGCGCGTCTCGCGGACCTGTGGCAGGAAGCCAAACGCGAAATCGATCGCGCCCGCGTCCAGCGACTCGGCCAGCGCCGCGTGCGGCACCGGCTGCGTGGCCACGCGCACGCCCGGCGCCTGCGCGTGCAGCCAGGCCATCAGTTCGGGCAGGAAGCGCCCCTCGCCGATGTCGCTCATGTGCACACGGAAGAGGTGGCGCGAGGTGGAGGGGTCGAACACGCTGGTGCGCCCGAGCGCGCCTTCCAAAGCGTCCAGCGCGTCCTGCACCGCTTCGGCCAAGGCCACGGCGCGCGGCGTGGGCCGCACCCCGCCGGGGGCGCGCATGAACAGCGGGTCCTTCACCAGCAAGCGCAGCCGCGTGAGGCCATGGCTCACCGCCGGCTGCGTCAGCCCCAGGCGCTCGGCCGCCCGGCTCACGCTGCCCGCGCGGTACACCTCGGCAAACAGCCGAAGCAGGTTCAGGTCGAGGTCTTTGACATGCATGAATCTAATGTCAGTTAGTAGGCTCATTGTATGGATCGATGCCGACCGAGCGCCCATACTCGCGTGTTCGACACGACAAACCCACGGAGACACAGGCCTTGGAAGTTTCATTTGGCGAGGAGATCCAATCCCTCCAGCTCGGCGCGGGCCAGACATTTCACGGCGAAGGCATCCTCGCCATCACCAAGGGCCTGCTGCAGTCCGGCGTGTCCTACGTGGGCGGCTACCAGGGCGCACCGGTTTCGCACCTGCTCGACGTCATGGTGCAGGCCAAGCCCTACCTCGACACCCTGGGCGTGCACGTGGAGGCCTGCTCCAACGAGGCCTCGGCCGCGGCCATGCTGGGCGCGTCCATCCACTACCCCGTGCGCGGCGCGGTCACCTGGAAGTCCATCGTCGGCACCAACGTGGCGGCCGACGCGCTGTCCAACCTGGCCTCGCCCGGTGTCACCGGCGGCGTGCTGATCGTCGTCGGCGAGGACTACGGCGAGGGCGCCAGCGTGATCCAGGAACGCACCCACGCCTACGCGCTCAAGAGCGGCATGCTGCTGCTCGACCCCCGGCCCGACCTGGCGCGCATGGTGCACATGGTCGAGCACGGCTTTCGCCTGTCGGAGGCCTCGAACATGCCGGCCATCATGGAGCTGCGCATCCGCGCCTGCCACGTGCGCGGCAGCTTCGAGACCAAGGACAACCTCGCGCCCGCCATCTCCACCCGCCAGCTGATCCAGGAGCCCGCGGGCTTCGACTACATGCGCCTGGCCCACCCGCCCGTGACCTTCCGCCACGAGAAGCTCAAGGGCGAGCAGCGCATCCCCGCCGCGCGCCGCTACATCGCCGACAACGGCCTGAACGAGCTGTTCGAGGGCGAGCACAAGGACCTCGGCCTCATCGTGCAGGGCGGGCTCTACAACACCCTCATCCGCTCGCTGCAGCAGTTCGGCCTGGCCGACGCCTTCGGCGAGTCGAAGATCCCCATGCTGGTGCTCAACGTCACCAGCCCACTGGTGCCCGAGCAGCTGGAGCGCTTCTGCGAGGGCAAGCGCGCCGTGCTGATGATCGAGGAAGGCCAGCCCGAGTACATCGAGCAGGAACTGGCCACGCTGCTGCGCCGCGCCGGCATTCCCACGCCGCTGCACGGCAAGGACCTGCTGCCCAGCGCCGGTGAATACACGGCCGAGGTGATGTCCCAGGGCCTCGCGGGTTTCGTCGAGAAGTACCTGGCCAGCGACGCCGCCGCGCTGGGCTCGGCCCGCGCCTGGCTGCAAGGCAACGCGCAGCGCCGCGCCGACGTGGCCAAGGCCGTGGGCGGGGCCCTGCCCGCGCGACCGCCGGGCATGTGCATCGGCTGCCCCGAGCGGCCGGTGTTCTCGGCCCTCAAGCTCGCCCAGCAGGACGTGGGTCCGGTGCACATCGCGGGCGACATCGGCTGCCACGCGCTCGCCACCTTCGAGCCCTTCTCCTTCGGCCACTCCATCCTGGGCTACGGCATGAGCCTGGCCAGCCGCGCCGGCGTCTCGCCACTGATGCGCCGGCGCGTGCTGTCGGTAATGGGCGACGGCGGCTTCTGGCACAACGGCCTGCTCACCGGCGTGCAGAGCGCGCTCTTCAACGGCGACGACGCGGTGCTGCTGATCTTCAAGAACGGCTACACCTCGGCCACCGGCACGCAGGACATCATCTCCACGCCCGACGACGAGGCCAAGGCCGCCGCACCCAACAAGGCGCAGAGCCTGGCCCACGTGAACCAGACCATCGAGAGCACGCTCAAGGGCCTGGGCGTGCAATGGATGCGCACCGTTCACACCTACGAGGTGGACACCGTGCGCGCCACGCTCACCGAGGCCTTCACCACCGACTTCCAGGGCCTCAAGGTCATCGTGGCCGAGGGCGAATGCCAGCTGGAACGCCAGCGCCGCATCAAGCCCTGGATCGCCGGCCTGCTGAAGAAGGGCCAGCGCGTGGTGCGCGTGAAGTACGGCGTGGACGAGGACGTCTGCAACGGCGACCACGCCTGCATCCGCCTCTCGGGCTGCCCCACGCTCACGCTCAAGGACAACCCCGATCCGCTGAAGGTCGACCCCGTGGCCACCGTCATCGACGGCTGCGTGGGCTGCGGCCTGTGCGGCGCCAACGCGCACGCGGCCACGCTGTGCCCCTCCTTCTACCGCGCCGAGGTGGTGCAGAACCCGAAGTGGCACGAGCGCCTGCTCGATGCCGTTCGCGCGCCCTTCGTCCGCCTGTTGCAAGCCGCCTGATACCGACATGTCTTCCGCCCAACCCATTTCCCTTTTGCTCTGCGCCCTCGGCGGCGAAGGCGGCGGCACGCTGACCGACTGGCTGGTGGACACCGCGCGCCACGCCGGCTACGCGGCCCAGGCCACCAGCATCCCCGGCGTGGCCCAGCGCACCGGCGCCACCACCTATTACCTCGAGGTCTTTCCCACGCCGCTGGCCGAGCTGCGCGGCCGCCGCCCGGTGTTCGGCCTGAACCCGCTGCCCGGCCGGCTCGACGCGCTGGTCTCCTCCGAGCTGCTGGAAACCGGCCGCCAGATCGGCAACGGCCTGGCGTCGGGCGAGCACACGCTGGTCATCACCTCGTCCTCGCGCGCCTTCACCACCGCCGAGAAGATGGTGATGGGCGACGGCCGCCGCGACGAGGCCCCGCTGCTGGCGCTGGTGCGCGAGCACAGCCGCGCGCACCACGTGCTGGACATGGCCGCGCTCACGCGCGAGGCCGGCACCGTGGTCAGCGCGG
>NZ_MKSS01000090.1:0-3204 GCF_001897365.1 Hydrogenophaga sp. 70-12 | reverse complement strand
CTACTTCGCCGGCGTGGACACCTGGCTGTTCGACATCGCCGTGTGCCTGAACGACTGGTGCGTGCGCCACGGCGGCGACACCGACGGCCAGCCCGAGCCCGCGCTGGAGCAGGCTTTCCTCTCGGCCTACGAAAGCGTGCGTCCGCTGACGCCAGCCGAGCGCCGCCTGCTGCCCGCCATGCAGCGCGCGGGCGCGCTGCGCTTCTGGCTGTCGCGCCTGTGGGACCTGCACCTGCCGCGCGAGGCCGCCATGCTGCAGGCGCACGACCCGGGCCACTTCCAGCGCGTGCTGCGCGCCCGCCTGCCGAACGCGCCCGCGGCGAGCGCGGCGCCGGAGGCCTTGGCCGCATGAAGCTCCAGGTCAACAAGGCCAGCCTGGGCTGGTTGTGGGTCAAGCTCGGCATGCGCACCTTCCTGCGCCAGCCGCTGGCGATGTCGGGCCTGTTCTTCATGTTCATGGCCCTGGTCTCGGTGCTGTCCATCGTGCCCATCCTGGGCACGGCGGTGGCAGCGGCGCTGGTGCCTGCGGCCACGCTGGGCCTGATGGCCGCCACGCGCGAGGCCGAGCAAGGCCGCTTCCCCATGCCTTCGCTGCTGCTCACGGCCTTTCGGGGCGGCACCGAGCGCCGGCGCGGCATGCTGCTGCTGGGCGCCATGTATGCGGTGGCGCTGTTCCTGGTGATGGGCGTCGGCGCGCTGTTCACGGACGGTGCCCCCACCCCCTTGCCCGAGGGCACCGCCGAGGTCACGCCCGAAATGGTGGGCGCCGCCGTCGGCCGCCCCGGCCTGTGGGCGGCCCTGCTGGCCTACCTGCCCGTGCTGATGGCCTTCTGGCACGCGCCGGCGCTGGTGTTCTGGCACGGCGTGCCGCCGGCCAAGAGCCTGTTCTTCAGCCTGGTGGCCTGCTGGAGCAACAGGGGCGCGATGCTGCTCTTCGTCGCCGGCTGGACGGTGGTGTTCATGCTCACCGGCCTGCTCCTGGGCATGCTGGGCTCCATCGTCGGAGGGCCCGAGGTGATGCAGGTGGTGGTCTACCCCATCGTGCTGTTCATGGCCTCGATGTTCCACACCTCGCTGTGGTTCACGGTGCGCGACAGCTTCGCTTTCGACGCGCCCGAGCCGGACGCTTCCCGCTCGGCCTGAGCCCCGCCGCGGGCGCCCCCAAAAGAAAAGCCCGCACCGGCCAACGGTGCGGGCTGTGTTCTGGCGCGAGCGCCGGATCAGGTGCCGATCACGCCGCCATCGTCCTTGGTGATGACGACGGTGGCCGAGCGCGGCAGCGCCGCCCCGCCCTCGGGCCAGTGGCTGTTGCCGCCCTCGCCCGGGTGCTGGATGTTGATGAACAGCGTCTTGCTGTCGGGCGTGAAGCTCAGGCCCGTCACCTCGCACTCCACGGGGCCGACGAAGAAGCGGCGGATTTCCTTGGTGCGCGGATCGGCGCACAGCATCTGGTTGTTGCCCTGGTTGGCGTAGTTGCCGGTGTTGCTGTAGTTGCCGTCGGTCTGGATCCACAGGCGGCCATCGCGGTCGAAGCCCAGGCCGTCGGGGCTGTTGAAGGTGTTGTCGCTGGTCACGTTGGCCGAGCCCTTGTTCAAGGGATTGGCCTGGGCGATGGTGGGGTTGCCGGCCAGCACGAACAGGTCCCACTCGAACGTCAGGGCCGTCGGGTCGCCGCCGGTCTCGCGCCAGCGGATGATCTGGCCGTAGACGTTGGCCGTGCGCGGGTTGGCGTCGTCGGTCGTCGAACGGCCGGAGTTGTTCGTCAGCGTGACGTAGACCTCCTGGGTCTGCGGATGCACCGCCACCCACTCGGGGCGGTCCATGGGCGTGGCCCCCATGGCGTCGGCCGCCAGGCGCGTATTGACCAGGATCTCGGCTTGCGTGGCGTAGGCGGCCAGGGCCGGGTTGGCCGTGGTCATGGGCATCCACTCGCCGGTGCCCATCATGTCGTTCGCCACGGCGCCAGCGTTGAACTTGGCCACATACAGCGTGCCGGTGTCGAGCAGGTCGCGGTTGTTGGCGGTGTCGCCTTCGATGTAGTGGCCGGCGGTCACGAACTTGTAGATGTAGTCGTTGGCCTGGTCATCGCCCATGTAGACCACCACGCGGCCGTCGGCGGCAATGGCGTAGGCGGCGTTCTCGTGCTTGATGCGGCCCAGCGAGGTGCGCTTCTTGGGCATGGAGGCCGGGTCAAAGGGGTCGATCTCGACGATCCAGCCAAAGCGGTTGGCCTCGTTGGGCTCCTTCTGCCAGTCGAAGCGGTCGTGGTACTGCTCGTACTTGCGCGAGGTGCCGGCGCCGGCCAGGCCGTAGCGCAGCTGGTTGGCGTTGCGCGTCATGCCGGGGACCGCGGTGTTGGTGGTGCCGAAGTACTGGTTGAAGTTCTCTTCACAGGTCAGGTAGGTGCCCCAGGGGGTGAAGCCGTTGCCGCAGTTGTTCAGCGTGCCGAGCGCCACGGTGCCGGTGGCGTCGGCCGTGGTCTGCAGCAGCGCGTGGCCGGCGGCGGCACCGGTCAGCTGCATCGGCGTATCGCCCGTGATGCGGCGGTTGTAGGTGGAGTCCAGCACGATGTTCCACACGCCGGCGGTGCGGCGGATGTGCACCACGCTCACGCCGTGCGCGTTGAGGTCCTTGTTGGCGTCGTCCAGGCTGTTGACCACGCCGTCGGTGAACAGGTACTGCGGGTTGGTGTACTCGTGGTTCATCACCAGCAGGCCTTCGTCGCTGCGGCCGGCCAGGGCGAAGTAGTGGATGCCGTCGTGGTTGTCGCCCATCTGGCGCGCCTGCGCGGCGGCGTCTTCGCTGGCGTCGCCGGCCCAGGTCGAACCCGCGCCGCTGGAGAACAGCGGCGTGCCCCAGGGCGCCAGCACCGAGGCCGTGTAGCCCGGGGCGACGTGCACGCTGTCGTCGGTGCCGATGGCGATGCCGGTGAAGCCCAGCAGGTCGGGGTCGGCCGCGGGCGGCGCGGGCGTCGGGTCGGCGTCGCCGCCGCCGCCGCAGCCCGCGAGGCCAGCGGAAAGGAAGGCCACGGCAGCGGCCCCCACACCGGTCTTGAACAGGAAGCCGCGGCGGTTGACCGCGCGGTTCACCACGTTCTGGAAGTGCTCGTTCTGGCTGGTGTTGGTGGGCAGGTCTTCGCTATCGAAGTCGAGGGTCATGGAATGTCCTGTGGGGTTGGGAAATGCGACAGGCGGAAAGGCTACG
>NZ_MKSS01000089.1:0-17736 GCF_001897365.1 Hydrogenophaga sp. 70-12 | reverse complement strand
AGCATGGGGACTTCTGCCCACTACACCTCAGGAGAAACCCATGGCACTGCACTTCGGCAAACGCGACAACGAGCCCTCCCGCCCCCTGGGCAGCGGCGGCATGGCCACACCGCGCAACACGGCTTACGGTCAATCACAAACCTCCCCCAGCAGCAGTACGCCGGTGGTTCCCCAGGAGGCCGAGGTGAAACCTGCCACCAGCACCACGCCCACCACCACCCCCGAAGGCGGCAGCAAGCTCACCGTCGGGCCGAACATCAAGCTCAAGGGCGTGGAGATCACCGACTGCGACACGCTGGTGGTCGAGGGCACGGTCGAGGCGACCATGGACTCGCGCGTGATCCAGATCGCGCAGCAAGGCGCCTTCAAGGGCTCGTGCGAGGTCGACCTGGCCGAGATCTACGGCACCATCGACGGCAACCTCACGGTGCGCCAGAAGCTGGTGATCCACGCCACGGGCAGGGTCACCGGCCGCATCCGCTACGGCAAGATCGTCATCGAGGAAGGCGGCCAGCTCTCGGGTGACGTCGAGTGCGCCGCCAACGGCGCGGCCAAGGCGTCGTCGTCCGGCACCAAGCCGTCGATGCAGCTGGCGGCCTAAGTCTGCGCCGAACCCCCGGCGGGCGGTTTGCCCGCCCCGGGGGGCCCCGGTATGCTCGGGGCCATGTACGCCGAGTTTTTCGGGCTCCAGAGCGACCCGTTTTCGATCGCGCCCGACCCCCGCTACCTGTTCATGAGCGAGCGCCACCGCGAAGCGCTCGCTCATTTGCTCTATGGCGTGCGGGGCGGTGGCGGCTTCGTGCTGCTCAGCGGCGAGATCGGCGCCGGCAAGACCACCATCTGCCGCTGTTTCCTGGAGCAGGTGCCCGAGAACTGCAACGTCGCGTACATCTTCAATCCGCGCCTGACGGTCGCGGACCTGCTCAAGTCCATCTGCCGCGAGTTCCGCATTGAGGTCAAGCACGAGGGCCTGGGCCCGGCCACGGTGCACGACCACCTCGATCCGCTCAACGAATTCCTGCTGGCCAGCCACGCGCGCGGCGAGCGCAACCTGCTCATCATCGACGAGGCGCAGAACCTCACGCCCCATGTGCTGGAGCAGCTGCGCCTGCTCACCAACCTGGAAACCAGCGAGCGAAAGCTGCTGCAGATCATCCTCATCGGCCAGCCCGAGCTGCGCGGCATCGTGGCGCGGCCCGAACTGGAGCAGTTGGCCCAACGCGTGATCGCGCGCTTCCACCTCGACGCCCTGGACGCCGCCGAGACACGCCAGTACATCCAGCACCGCCTGCAGGTGGCCGGCCTCAAGGGGCCGCTGCCGTTCTCGCCAGCCGCCATCGAACGCATCCATGAGCTGTCGCGCGGTGTGCCGCGCCGCATCAACCTGCTGTGCGACCGCGCCCTGCTCGGCGCCTACGCGAACGGGCAGAGCCGCGTCGAACGCACGGTGGTCGACAAGGCCGCCGGCGAGGTGTTCGACGGCGCCGGCTTCCCGCCACCGCCCCGGCGTGCCCGTCCGATGGGTGCCGCGCGTCCCACCGGCCTGGGCACTGCGGGCATGGGCGCATTGGCCGGCGCTGTGGTGGGCGCCTTGGTCGCCGCCGCGGTGCTGTGGTTCTGGCTGCAGCGGTCGGGCACGCCGGCCGCCGCCGGGCCCGCCGCCCCAGTGGCCGCCGCCCCGGTCGCCCCTCCCGTCACCGACCACCCCGCGGCAGCGCCCGCCATCAGCCCCAGCGCCCCGCCCGACCCCGCCACGACCCGCGATCCCGCCCCCACCTCCGGCTGGCCCGCTGGCGATACCCTGCTGGCCACCGAGGCCGAGGCCTGGCGCGAACTGGCCCCGCTGTGGGGCGCCGCGCTGGCCGACAGCGGCGACCCCTGCGAACACGCGCTGGCCGGCGGTCTGCAGTGCTACCGCACCTCGCGCATGACCGTGCATGGCCTGCGCCAGCTCGACCGCCCCGGCATCTTGAACCTGCGCCTGCCCGGCGGCGACAGCGGCCGGCTGCTGCTCACCTCCCTCGACGCGGACAGCGCCGTGCTGGCACGCGGTGAGCGCCGCTGGCGCGTGCCCCTGACCGAACTGGCCGACGCCTGGCGCGGCGACTACGCCACGCTGTGGCGCCTGCCCCCCGGCCACACCGGCCGCCTGGCCGATGGCCGCGACGGCCCGGCTGGCCGCTGGCTCGGCGAGCGCATCGCGGCCTTGCAGGCCAGTGGCCGGGTGCCCGTCTCGGGCCAGGATCTGGCGGCGCGCCTGCTGGCCTTCCAGCGCGCGCAGGGCATCGACGCCGGCGGCCCGGCGGGCCCGGTGACCTTCATGCAAATCAACCTGGCCAGCGGGGTGGATGAGCCCCGGCTGCTGCCCCGCTCCTGAGCTTCCGATGTCTTACATCCTCGACGCCCTGCGCCGCGCCGACGCCGAACGCGAACGCGGCCGCGTGCCGGGCCTGCACACCCAGGTGCCGCCCTCACGGGCAAGCGAACCGCCGGCGGCGCGTGGTGGCGCGCGGCCCTCGCGCGGCCCGCTGTGGATAGGCCTCGGTGTGCTGGCGGCCGCCATCGCCGGCATCGCCTGGTGGTTGATGCGCGACGGCGCTTCGGCGCCGTCGCCTGGGCCGGTGGCCCAGGCCCCCTCGCCCGCACCGGCCTTCAAACCCGAGCCCCCTCCGGCGCCGCCGCCCCGCACGGGCGCGGCCCCTGCCCCTGCCCCTGCCCCTGCCCCTGCCCCTGCCCCTGCCCCGGCACCGGCACCGGCACCGGCACCGGCACCGGCACCGGCACCGGCACCGGCACCGGCACCGGCCGTGCCCGTGCAGCCTATCCTGGCGCCACCACCGCCACCGCCGCCCGCGCCCGCTCCGTCCGCCGCGCCGGCGCGCCCACCCACCCCACCCGTGGCGCCGCCCCCGGTCACGCCCTCGCCAATGCCCGCCCCCGCCACCAGCGGCGACACCCACCTGCCGCGCGTGAACGAGCTCAGCCCCACGGCGCGCGCGGCCCTGCCACCGCTCAAACTCAGCGGCAGCACCTACGCCGACAACCCCAAGCTGCGCATGCTCATCGTCGACGGCCAGGTGGTGCAGGAAGGCCAGGACATCGTGCCGGGGCTCAGGCTGGAGTCGATCGGCCCGCGCAGCGCGGTCATCGTCCACCAGGGCCAGCGGCTGCGCCTGCCCTACTGACCCCCCATGACCCCGCTGCTGCGCGCCGACCACCTGCGCTTCGCCTGGCCCGGCGGCCGGCCGCTGTTCAATGGCCTCTCGCTGGCGCTCGGCCCCGGCCTCACCTGGGTCACCGGCGACGATGGCTGCGGCAAAAGCACCCTGCTGTCGCTGCTGGCGGGCGCCCTGGCGCCCCAGGCCGGGCGGCTGTGGGCGGCCGGTCACTGGGCCGACGAGGACCCGGTGGCCTACCGCCGCCAGGTGTTCTGGATCGATCCCCAGACCGAGGCCCACGACGCCCTGCCCGCCGCCGGCTACCTGGAGGGCCTGAGCGCGCATTGGCCGGGCCTGAGCGAGGCCGCCCTGGCCGATCTCGTGGACGGCTTCGGCCTGGCGGAGCACCTGCACAAGCCGCTGTACATGCTGTCCACCGGCAGCCGGCGCAAGGTCTGGCTCACCGCCGCGCTGGCAACAGGCGCGCCCGTCACGCTCATCGACCAGCCCTTCGCCGCGCTGGACGCCCCGTCGGCCCGTTTTCTGGCCGACTGCCTGACCGAGGTCGCCGAGCACCCCAGCCGCGCCTGGGTGGTGGCCGATCACGCCGCCCCGCCGGATACCCCTGAAGGGTTCATCCTTCGCCTAAGCGGCGCTTGAGGCGGCACCGAATGGTGCGAACGTACTGCCAGCGCAGTACTGTGACGGCCTCATCGGGCCGGTTTTTAGCGCTGCTAAATCGTCCTTGCTAACTTCGAAATCGACAGGGTGACGGGGCCCACCTAGATTCGCGTCCATGCCGAGCCGGGGCCAGTCGCCGCCCACCAGGTTGCCGGCCGCCGTTGGGACCCAGGAGCCACCATGAGCCATGCCGCCTTTGCCGAGTCGCAACTGACCGCCTCCATGCTCGACATGCTGATGGCGCGTTGGCAGACGGCGCCCCGCCCGGCGGCCCCGCCGCACGAATCCCCAGCCGATGCCATGGAGCGCGCGCGCGGCATCGTCGTCCAGACGGTGGGCCACTACGTGAACTACCTGGAGGCCTCGGACCAGGCGCTCTACGCCACGCTGATCTCCCTCACCGACGCCGAAGCCCTGCGCGAATTGTTCTTCGAGTGCTTTGACCTCATGGTCAGGACCCGAGGCCCCGCCATCGCCGTGCTGCGCGTGCACGAGCTCTACCGCCTCGTGCGCTGACGGCCGCCGCGCCGTCGTCCCGCTTTAGGCCGCCACCACAGGATCCAGCGCCACGTGTTCCCGCAGCCGCTCCCGCAGCCAGCGGTGGGGCGGGCTTTGGTGGGTGCGGTGGTGCCACACCATGTAGTTCGGGCGCCAGGACCGGGGCAGTTCGGGCGGCAAGGGCAGTAGCCTCAGCCCGGGGGCACGTCGGCGCAGGTCATTTCCATCGATGGGCGCCACCGTGGCCAAACGGTCCGTCGTGGACAAGACGTGGGCCAGACGATCAATGGGATAGACCACACTGCAGGACCGCGGCGGCAGGCCAATGCTCTTGAGCCAGCGGTCGATGGGCAGCACGGCGGCCTCGGTGGCGCGCATCGTCACCGAGGCCAATAGGTGGTGCTCGGCCAGGTATTGCTGCAGGCTCAAGCTGTCGCCGATGCGCGGATGCGCCGCGCTGAGGCAGCAATGGGTGAACGTGGTCGCCGGCAACGGCTCAGCGTGCAAATCCGGGTCGTCCTCGGGGGGTGGCCACGCGGTCAGCAGAACGTCGGCGTCCGCGGTTCGCAGCCCCTCGTAGCCCCCGGTGGCCGCGTCGGGCTCGCGCACATCGAGCCGCACATGCGGCGCCAGGGCCACGATGGCGCTGTAGCAGGCGTTCAGGTCGACCCGCGTGAAGCCCTCGGCACTCATGATCCTCAGATGCGCCTCGCCGCTGGCGGGGTCGAAAGGCGCGCCCGAGGTGATGTCCTGCCACAGATGCACCATCTCCCGGAACGACGCCAGCACGCCTTGCCCCAGGGGCGTGGCCACATAGTCCGAGCCCTGGCGCTGCACAAGCTCGTCGCCG
The DNA here is from genome assembly GCF_001897365.1 of Hydrogenophaga sp. 70-12. Lineage (NCBI taxonomy): Bacteria > Pseudomonadati > Pseudomonadota > Betaproteobacteria > Burkholderiales > Comamonadaceae > Hydrogenophaga > Hydrogenophaga sp. 70-12. Next base: position 12,549 of record NZ_MKSS01000089.1, on the reverse strand, counting down.
AAGAACTCGCGCAGTCGCTGCAGCGACTGGCTGGCCGCCGGCGGCGTGAGGCCCATGCGCTCCGCGGCCTGGCTCAGGCTCTGCGCGTCCAGCAGCGCCACCATCAGCGCGATCTGACGCATGTCGGCCGTGCCGATGGCGCGTGCAACGCGCGACCCACCGAAACCTTCGGTACTCACGCAGGCACCTCCATCGACCGGCCCGCGGCCCGTGACACCGCCCGCAGGCGCTCGCGCAGCCATTGGTGAGGGCGGCTGCGATCGGTCCGTTCGTGCCAGATCATGTGGAGCTCACTGCGCACCGCCGGAAAGTCGGGGGGCAAGGGCAGGCTGCGCACCTGGCTCAGCAGTGCCACCACCACGCGGGCGCCGTCGGCCGACATCGTCATGAGAAAGTCGCCCCGCGATACCAACTGCAGGCAGGTCCACAGGGACTGCACGTAGGTCGAGCGGCGCAGAACCTGGCCCCGCGCCTGCAGGGCGGCGTCCAGCGGGCTGCGCGACGCCGCGTCGAGGTTGCGGTAGTGCGCCACCACGTGTTCCTCGGCCAAGTACTGCGCCAGGCTGATGCGGTCACCCACGCGGGGGTGCGACTTGCTCAGCAGCACATGCGTCAGGGCGTGCGAACAGAGCAGCTCATGCCGCATATCCCGCGCGTCCGCCGGCGGCGGCGCGCTGGCGCAGAGCACATCGAGCCGGCCCGCGCGCAGCAGCTGGAAGTCAACCGCGTTGTACAGGGGCACCTGCAGATCGAGCCGCGCGCCCGGCGCCTGTTCGCGCAGATCGGCCTGCAGTTGCACGAAATCGGGCAGAGCCGAGTGGCCCACGCAGGCCACGTTGAACCGCATTGCGCTCTCGGACGGATCGAAGCCCTGCACGGCCTGCAGGCTCTCGTTCCAGCGTTTGACGATGGTCCGGATGCCACCGATCACACGCTCGCCGTGGGACGTGAGCCGGTAGGCATTGCCGTGCCGCATATACACCTCTTGCGCGAACGCGGCGCGCAAGCGGCTGAGCGACTGGCTGGCGGCCGACGGCGTCATGCCCAACCGGGCCGCTGCCTCGCTGAGGCTTTGCGTATCGATCAGCTCGCACATCAGGGCCAACTGCTTGATGTCGGCGTTTTTCATGGCCAAGCGCTCCAGCAACCACCGTGCCGAGCCACAGCCTACACCCATGCCAGCGGTTTGGCATGACCGGTTTCGGACCGCGCGTCTTCAGCGCCCGCCCAGGCCCATCTGCCGGGAGATCAGCTCCTTCATGATCTCGTTGGTGCCGCCGTAGATGCGCTGCACGCGCGCGTCGGCGTAGGCGCGGGTGATGGGGTATTCCCACATGAAGCCGTAGCCGCCGTGCAACTGCACGCACTCGTCCATCACCTTGCACTGCAGGTCGGAACACCAGTACTTGGCCATGCTGGCGGTGGCCGAGTCGAGGCGGTTTTCGTTGACGAGCTCGCAGCACTTGTCCACGAACACGCGCGCCACCTGCACCTCGGTCTGCAGCTCGGCCAGGGTGTAGCGCGTGTTCTGGAAGGCCGCCACCGTGCTGCCGAAGGCCTTGCGCTCCTTCACGTACTGCACGGTCCAGTCGATGGCGGCCTGGGCCGCCGCCACCGCGCCGATGGCGATCTGCAGCCGCTCCCAGGGCAGCTGCTCCATCAGGCAGACGAAGCCCCGGCCCAGAAAATCCGGCCCGCCGAGCACGTTGTCGGCCGGCACCGCCACGTTGTCGAAGAACAGCTCGGAGGTGTCCTGCGCCTTCAGGCCCAGCTTCTTCAGGCGCTTGCCCTTGTCGAAGCCGGGCATGCCGCGCTCCACCAGCAGCAGCGTGGTGCCTTTGGCGCCGGCCGAAGGATCGGTCTTGGCGACGACGATCACCAGGTCGGCGTGCCAGCCATTCGTGATGAAGGTTTTGCTGCCGTTGAGGCGATAGCTGCCGTCGGGCTGCAACAAGGCGGTGCTCTTGATGCCCTGCAGGTCGCTGCCGGCCGCGGGCTCGCTCATGGCGATGGCGCCCACCATCTCGCCGCTGGCCAGCCGCGGCAGGTACTTGCGCTTCTGCGCCTCGGTACCGTAGTGCAGGATGTAGGGCGCCACGATCTCGCTGTGCAGCCCGAAACCGATGCCACTGAAGCCGCCGCGCGCCAGCGCCTCCATCTGCACCACCGAGTAGAGCCGGTCGGCGCCCGCGCCGCCGTAGGCTTCGGGCATGGACGGACACAGAAAGCCGTTGGCCCCGGCCTGGCGCCAGACCTCGCGGTCCACGTAGCCTTGCTCTTCCCAGGCCTCGTGGAAGGGCGCGATCTCCTTGTCGACGAAGCGCTGGAAGGCGTCGGCGAAGGCCTGGTGGTCGCTGTTGAAGAGGGTGCGTTCGATCATGCTGTCACCGACTGGACGGTTGGGGGATTTTTGGCAAGCAACTGCTTGGCGAAAGTCAATATACTGGGCCGAGGTATCGGTCACCACCGGGGACAAACCATGAGCGCCGTCCCGCCGTTTCGAAGGCGCTCGCACCGCAGCCCGCTGCGCGGAGGTCATGACAATGAGCGAAGCCTTCATCTTCGACGCCATCCGGACGCCCCGTGGCAAGGGCAAGAAGGACGGCAGCCTGCACGAGGTCAAGCCGATCGATCTGCTGGCCGGCACGCTGAGCGCGCTGCAGCGGCGGCACGACTTCGACACCGCCGCGGTGGATGACGTGGTCATGGGCGTGGTCTCGCCCATCGGTGAGCAGGGCTCGGTGATCGCCAAGGTGGCCGCGCTCAAGGCCGGCTGGGACTGGCGCTGCTCGGGCGTGCAGCTCAACCGCTTCTGCGCCTCGGGCCTGGAAGCGGTGAACCTGGCGGCCATGAAGGTGCGCAGCGGCTGGGAAGAGCTGGTCGTGGCCGGCGGCGTGGAGAGCATGAGCCGCGTGCCCATCGGCTCGGACGGCGGCGCCTGGGCCCAGGACCCGGCCACCAACAGCGCGACGATGTTCGTGCCTCAGGGCATCGGCGCCGACCTGATCGCCACCATCGAAGGCTTTCGCCGCGAGGACGTGGACGCCTTCGCCCTCGAGTCGCAGCGCCGCGCGGCCAGTGCGCGCGGCGAAGGCCGCTTCGACCGCTCCGTGGTGCCCGTGACGGACATGCTGGGCCAGACCGTGCTGGGCGAGGACGAGTTCATCAAGCCCCACACCACCCTGGAAGGCCTCGGCGCGCTCAAGCCGGCCTTCGAACAGCTCGGCCAGATGGGCTTCGACGCCGTGGCCCTGCAACGCTACCCGCAGGTCGAGCGCATCGAGCACGTGCACCACGCGGGCAATTCCTCGGGCATCGTCGACGGCGCGGCGGCCGTGCTGATCGGCAGCGAGGCGGCGGGACGCACGCACGGCCTGACGCCACGCGGACGCATCGTCGCGGCGGCCCTGTCGGGCGCGGACCCGACCATCATGCTCACCGGCCCCATGCCGGCCAGCCGCAAGGCCCTGGAAAAAGCCGGCCTGACGGTGGTCGACATCGACCTCTTCGAGGTCAACGAGGCCTTCGCCGCGGTGCCGATGAAGTTCATGCGCGAGATGGGCGTGCCGCACGACAAGGTCAACGTCAACGGCGGCGCCATCGCCCTGGGCCATCCGCTGGGCGCCACCGGCGCCATGATCCTGGGCACCCTGCTCGACGAGCTGGAGCGCCGCGGCCTCAAGCGCGGCCTGGCCACGCTGTGCGTGGGCGGGGGCATGGGCATCGCCACCATCATCGAACGGGTCTGAACGAATGAAAACGATCCGCTACGAGCTGCACGACGGCATCGCCACCATCACCTTCGACGAGCCCGGCTCGCCGGTGAACACCATGTGCACGGACTGGCAGCGCGACCTCACCACGGTCACGGGCCTGGTGGTGCGCGACAAGGCGCTCATCAAGGGCATCATCCTGGCCTCGGCCAAGAGCACCTTCTTCGCCGGCGCCGACCTGAAGGGCACGATGCGCCTGAAGGCCAGCGACGCGCGCCAGGTCTACGCCGAGATCGAGCAGACCAAGAAGAACTTCCGCACGCTGGAAACCCTGGGCGTGCCGGTGGTGAGCTGCATCAACGGCGCCGCCCTGGGCGGCGGCTGGGAGGTGGCGCTGGTGGGGCACCACCGCATCGCCATCGACCACCCCAAGATCCAGCTCGGGCTGCCCGAGATCACGCTGGGCCTGATCCCGGGCGCCACCGGCATCACCAAGATGACGCGCCTGCTGGGCCTGCAGGGTGCCCAGCCCTTCATCCTGGAAAGCCGCCTGTTCGGTCCGCGCGAGGCGCTGGAGCTGGGCCTGGTGCACGAGCTCGCGCCCGACGCGCTGAGCCTGCGCGCCGCGGCCGAGGCCTTCATCGGCGCCCACCCGACGGCCCAGCACCCCTGGGACGCCAAGGACTACAAGATGCCCGGCGGCACACCGAGCAACCCCAAGGTGGCCGGCATGCTCAGCGTGGCGCCAGCCCTGTTGCGGCAGAAGACGCAGGGCCTGTACCCCGCGCCCGAGGCCGCGCTGGCCGCCATGGTGGAAGGCGCGATGGTCGACTACGACACGGCGCTGCGCATCGAGAGCCGCTACCTCGCCCAGCTCATCGTGAGCCCGGTGGCGAAGAACATGATCAACACCTTCTTCTTCGACATGAACGCCGTGCGCGGCGGCGGTTCGCGTCCGAAGGACCATCCGCGCTTCACGCCGCGCAAGGTGGGCATCCTGGGCGCCGGCATGATGGGCGCGGGCATCGCCTACGCCCAGGCCAGCCGCGGCATCAACACCGTGCTGGAGGACGTGAACCTGGAGACCGCCGACATCGGCAAGGCCTACAGCCAGCGACTCACGCAGATGCGCGTCGACAAGGGGCTGATGAGCGTGCAGGAGCAGCTCGGCCTGCTCGACCGCATCCAGCCCACCGACCACCCCAAGGACCTCAAGGGCTGCGACCTGATCATCGAGGCCGTGTACGAAAACCGCGAGGTCAAGGCGCAGATCACGCGCGAGGCCGAGGAGCAACTGGCGCCCGGCGGCTTCTTCGCCAGCAACACCTCCACCCTGCCCATCTCCAGCCTGGCCAAGGCCTGCCGGCGCCCCGAGAAGTTCGTCGGCATCCACTTCTTCAGCCCGGTGGACAAGATGAAGCTGGTGGAGATCATCCGCGGCCAGCGCACCGACGACGAGACCATCGCGCGCGCCTACGACTACGTGCTGGCGCTGGGCAAGCTGCCCATCGTGGTGAACGACGCGCGCGGCTTCTACACCAGCCGCACCTTCGGCACCTACGTGATGGAAGGCGCGGCCATGCTGGGCGAAGGCATTCCCGCGCCGGTGATCGAGAACGCCGCCGTGCAGGCCGGCATGCCCGTGGGCCCGCTGGCCGTGCTCGACGAAACCTCGCTCGCGCTCTCGGTGCACGTGCTCGACCAGACGCGCGCCGACTTCAAGGCCGAAGGAAAGGTCTACGAACCCGGCGCCGGCGAGTTGCTGGTCGAGCGCATGGTCAAGACCCTGCGGCGCGCGGGCCGCGCGTCGGGTGGTGGCTTCTACGAGTACCCGGCGGGCCAGCGCAAGCGCCTGTGGGTGGAGCTCAAGGGCCTATTCGAGGACCCCAAGCTGCCCTGGGAGCTGCAGGACGTGAAGGACCGCCTGCTCTACCGCCAGTCGGTGGAGACCGCGCGCTGCCTGGCCGAGGGCGTGCTCACCAGCGCGCACGACGCCAACATCGGCTCCATCTTCGGCATCGGCTTCCCGGCCTGGACGGGGGGCGCGCTGCAATTCATCTACGGCCAGGGCATCGAAGCCTTCGAGCGCCGCTGCGACCTGCTGGCGCGCCGCTTCGGCCGCGGCTTCCTGCTCGACGGCGCGGCGCGCGACGCCATCCGCCGCTTCCAACCCCAGTACTGACACTCCGAACGATGTCCCGACTGTCGAACAAGGTCTGCCTCATCACCGGCGCCGCCCAGGGCATCGGCCTGGCCACCGCCGAAACCTTCGCCCGCGAAGGCGCCACCGTGATCGTCGCCGACCTCAAGCCCGAGGCCGTGGACGCGGCCGTGCGCCGCTGCCAGGCCCTGGGCGCCCAGGCCGAGGGCCACGCGCTGGACGTGACCGAGCGCGCGCAAGTGGACGGGGTGGTGGCCAAGGTGTTGGCGCGCCATGGCCGCATCGACGTGCTGGTCAACAACGCCGGCATTACGCAGGACGCGCGCCTGCAGAAGATGACGATCGAGCAGTTCGATCGCGTCATCGACGTCAACCTGCGCGGCGTCTTCCATTGCGCGCAGGCCGTGGCCGACGCCATGGTGCGCCAGGGCCACGGCGTGATCCTCAACGCCTCTTCGGTGGTGGGCCTGTATGGCAACTATGGCCAGACCAACTACGCCGCCAGCAAGTTCGGCGTCATCGGCTTCACCAAGACCTGGGCGCGCGAGCTGGGGCCCAAGGGCATCCGCGTCAATGCCGTCGCGCCGGGGTTCATCGAAACGCCCATCCTCGCCACCATCCCCGACAAGGTGCTGGACGAACTGCGCCAGCGCGTGCCTCTGCACCGACTGGGCCGGCCCGAGGAGATCGCCAGCGTCTACGCCTTCCTGGCCAGCGACGACGCCAGCTACGTCAACGGCGCGGTCATCGAGGTCAGCGGCGGCATGTCGGTCTGAGGCGGCCCTCGGAATCTGGCATCCCCCAATGAGGGGATGTGAGGAATATCACACCCTGTCCAGCCGCCCGGCGGACAACCGGCGGCGGGCCAGCGTGTTACAAATCGGGGTTTTGCTCGCCCCAAGCCCCCGATGCAGCCCTCTCCGCCGCCCGCCTCAGAAGGCCCGCGCCTCGCGCGGCTGCGCGCGCTGGGCGTGCTCGACACCCTGCCCGACCGGGCCTACGACGGCATCGCCGCCCTGGCCCAGACCCTGTGCGACACCCCCATCGCCCTGGTCTCGCTGGTGGACGCCGAGCGGCAGTGGTTCAAGGCCCGCATCGGCCTGCCCCTGAGCGAAACCCCACGCGACTGGAGCTTCTGCGCCATCGCCATCCAGACGCCCGGCGAGGTGCTGGTGATCGAGGACATGCGCCACGACCCGCGCGTGCAGCACCACCCCCTCCTGCGCGAACAGCCCGACCTGGGTTTCTACGCGGGCGCGCCCATCGTGACCGCCGACGGCCTGGCCCTGGGCACGGTCTGCGTCATGGACGTTCGGCCCCGGCGGCTGTCCGCCCCCCAGGTCGACGGACTGCGCCACCTAGCCGCGCTGTCGGCCACCCTGCTGGAGCAGGGCGCGCAGGACGTCGAGACGCTCAAGCGCAACGAGGTCCGACTCAACCGCACCGTCGCGCTGCTGGAGCGCAAGACGGTGGAGCAGCAGCGCTTCATCTACATGCTTTCGCACGACCTGCGCGAGCCGGTCAACACCATCAACAACTTCAGCTCGCTGCTGGTGGAGGACCACCAAGCCGAGCTGATCCCGGCCGCGCAGCGCTACCTGGGTTTCGTGCGCGAAGGGGGCCGGCGCATCGGCCGCCTGCTTGACGACCTGGTCGAGTTCGCCCAGCTCGACACCCACCCGCTGCGCATCGAGCCGGTGGACCCGGCCGCCCTGGCGCAACACGTCACGCAAGACCTGGCACCCGTGCTGCAGCGTTGCCAGGGCCGCATCGAGATCAACACGGCCCTGCCGGTGGTCATGGCCGACGCCGGCCTGCTGCGCGTGGCCCTGCACAACCTCGTGAGCAACGCGCTCAAGTTCACGCGCCCCGGCATTCCGCCGGTGGTGACCGTGGGCGCCTCGCGCAGCGGCGAGCTCGACCAGATCCACGTGAGCGACAACGGCGTGGGCATCGCGCAGGAGCACCAGGGCCGCATCTTTGGTCTGTTCAACCGCCTGCACAACCGCCGCCGCTACGACGGCACCGGCCTGGGCCTGCCGATCTGCCAGCGCATCGCCGAACTCCACCAAGGCCGCCTGACGCTCGATTCGTCCACCGACGCCGGCAGCCGCTTCACCCTGCACCTGCCTCCGGCGGGTCGCGCCTGAGGACCCCCACACATGGCAGCCCCCGCGCGTTTCATCCTGATCGACGACAGCGACGCCGACAACGTGTACCACGAGATCATGATCCGCCGGGCCGGCTTCACCGGCGAGGTGCGGGTCTTCGACAACGGCGTGGACGCACTGAACTTCCTGCGCGACGACCCGCTCGCGCTGCCCACCTGCATCTTCCTGGACATCAACATGCCCGTGCTCGATGGCTTCGAGGTCGCGCACCAGGCCACCGATCTGCTGAGCGGCAAGCCGGCCACCGTGCTGCTGATGCTCACCTCGTCCGACGCGCCGCAGGACCGCCAGCGCGCCGCCGAGCTGCCGGTGATCCAGGGCTACGTCACCAAGCCCCTCACCGCCGACATGGTGCGCCGCATGCTGGCCCGCGATGCCTGAGCCCGCTCCCGACGAAGCCCCCCTGCGGCCGCGCTCGCGCGCCGAACTCTTCACCGCTTTCACCTGGCTGGCCCTGCAGGGCTTTGGCGGCGTGCTGGCCGTGGTGCAGCGCGAGCTGGTGGAAAAACGCCGCTGGCTCACGCGCGACCAGTTCGTCGAGGACTGGGCGGTCGCGCAGATCATGCCGGGCCCCAATGTGGTCAACCTGGCCTTGATGATCGGCGGGCGGCACTTCGGCCTGCGGGGCGCGCTGTCGGCGCTGGCCGGCATGCTGCTGGCACCGCTGGCCCTGCTGCTGCTGTTGGCCGTGCTCTACAGCCAGCTCGCCACGCTGCCGCAGGCGCAGGCCGCGCTGCGCGGCATGGGCGCGGTGGCGGCCGGGCTGATCACCGCCACCGGCCTGAAGCTGGTGGCGGCGCTGCGCAGCAACGTCATGGGGCCGGGCGTGTGCATCGGCTTCGCCGCCTGCACCTTCGTGGCCATCGCCTTGCTGCGCTGGCCGCTGGCATGGGTGCTGCTGGGCCTGGGCACGCTGGCCTGCGCCTGGGCCTGGCGCCAACTGGGCCGCACGGGGGGCTGAGGCCATGGCCCCCCTGCCCCTGGCCGTGGACTGGCTGGACCTGTTCACCCACTTCCTCACGCTCTCCCTGCTGGCGGTCGGCGGGGCCATCACCGTGGCACCGGACATGCACCGCTACCTGGTGGTGCAGCACGGCTGGCTCGGCGACGCGCAGTTCACCGCCTCGATCGCGCTGTCGCAGGCCGCGCCCGGGCCCAACGTGCTGTTCATCGCGCTGCTGGGCTTCAACATCGGCATCAACGCGGCGGGCGGGCCCGCGGCGGGCTGGCGCGCCTGGGCGCTGGGGCTGTTCGGCGCGGGTGTGACGATGGTGGCGATCCTGCTGCCGTCCTCGCTGCTCACCTACACGGCCACCCGCTGGGCGCACCGCCACCGCGAGCGGCGGGGGGTGCGCGCCTTCAAGGCGGGCATGGCGCCCATCGTGATCGCGCTGCTCATCGCCACCGGCTGGGTGCTCACTGCGGCGCACGACCAGCCGGCGCGCGACTGGCGGCTGTGGCTGCTGACGGCGGTGGCCGCGCTGATCGTCTGGCGCACCCGGCTGCACCTGCTGTGGCTGATCGGCGCGGGCGGGGTGCTGGGGGCGCTGGGCTGGGTCTGAGCCTCAGCGCCCGATCGCCAGGTAGTCGAAGCCCATGCGGCGCACGAACACCGGGTCGTAGAGGTTGCGGCCATCCACGATCAACGGCTGCTTCAGGCGCTCCTTGATCAGGTCGAAGTCCGGGCTGCGGAACTCCTTCCACTCGGTCACGATGACCAAGGCGTCGGCGCCCTCCAGGGTCTCGTTGGGCGTCTGGGCGTAGCGCACGCGCGGCTCGTCGCCCAGGATGCGCTGCGCCTCGGGCATGGCGGCCGGGTCGTAGGCCGTGACGGTGGCGCCCGCGGCCAGCACCTCCTCGATGAAGCTCAGGCTGGGCGCCTCGCGCATGTCGTCGGTGTTGGGCTTGAAGGCCAGGCCCCAGAGCGCGATGTGGCGGCCCTTGAGGTCGGCGCCCAGGCGCTGCTTGAGCTTGCGCGCCAGCACCTGCTTCTGCGCGTCGTTGGCGGCCTCGACGGCGCTCAGCACCTGCAGGTTCAGGTCGGCGTCGCTGGCGGCGGTCTTGATCAGCGCCTTCACGTCCTTGGGGAAGCAGGAGCCGCCGTAACCCGCGCCGGGGTAGAGGAAGTGGTAACCGATGCGGGGGTCGGAGCCGATGCCCTGGCGCACCATCTCGATGTCGGCACCCAGCTTCTCGGCCAGGTTGGCCAGCTCGTTCATGAAGCTGATGCGCGTGGCCAGCATGGCGTTGGCCGCGTACTTGATGAGTTCCGCGCTGCGCACATCGGTCACCAGCAGGCGCTCGCGGTTGCGCTGGAACGGCGCGTAGAGCGCGCGCATGAGGAAGATGGCCTGCTCGTCGCTGCCGCCCACCACGATGCGGTCGGGCTTCATGAAGTCGTCCACCGCCGCGCCCTCTTTCAGGAATTCGGGGTTGGAGACCACGGCATAGGGCGTGCTCACGCCGCGCTGGGCCAGTTCGTCGGCGATGGCGGCGTGCACCTTGTCGGCGGTGCCCACGGGCACGGTGCTCTTGTCCACCACCACCTTGTAGTCCGTCATCAGGCGGCCGATGCTGCGCGCCGCGGCCAGCACGTACTGCATGTCGGCCGATCCATCCTCGTCGGGCGGCGTACCGACGGCAATGAACTGGATGGTGCCGTGGTTCACGGCGCGCGCCACGTCGGTGGTGAAATGCAGGCGGCCGGCGGCCACGTTGCGTGCCACCATCTCCTTGAGGCCCGGTTCGTAGATCGGGATGCCGCCCGACTCGAGAATGCGGATCTTCTCGGGGTTCACGTCCAGGCAGAGCACGTCGTTGCCCACCTCGGCCAGACAGGCGCCGCTGACCAGCCCCACGTAGCCCGTTCCCACCACCGTCACTTTCATTGCGGATCCCTTGTTCGGCGTCCCTCATGGCGGGGACGCGGCATGATAGCGAACGAATATGGCACTTTCGTCGTACCCTCCCCCGTATGGGCGACGCCGCGTGAAGCTGTTCGCGCTGGCGCTTGGCCTTCTGTTGCTGTTGACCCTGGCACCGCTGGCCTGGCTGGCCGGCACCGAACGGGGCCGGGCCGTCTGGGACCAGGCCACCAGCCGCAGTCCCAACGAACTGATCCGCTACACCGAACGCCGGCTGCAGGGCCACCCCCGGCTGGAGCGCTGGCTGCTGCCGCCCTTGTACGCCCTGCGCTCGCGGGTGGAGCCCGAGCCGCCTCCGGGCCCCCTGCCCGACCTGGGCAAGGGCCAGCGCCCCGAGTCTTTTCCGCTCCCGGCCGGTCTCTCCACCCGCTGGGCGGTCGACACCCCGCAGGCCATCCGAGACGCCCTGCTGCGGGCCACGCCCGGCACGCAGATCGTGGTGGCGCCGGGCCTCTACCCCTTCGACGCTCCCCTGCGCCTGGGCCAGGACGGCAGGGCCGACGCCCCCATCGCCCTGCGCGCCGAGCGCCCGGGCACCGTGTGGTTCGCCTTCGCCCAGGTGGACGGCATCCGCGTCGACCGTCCGCACTGGGTGTTCGAGAACCTGGACATCCGCGGCACCTGCGCGCGCCACGGCGATTGCGAGCACGCCTTCCACGTGATCGGGCGCGGCGCGCGGGTGAGCATCCGCAACAACCGGCTCAGCGACTTCAATGCCCCCATCAAGGTCAATGGGCAGAACGGCAACTGGCCCGACGCAGGCGAGCTGGCCTGGAACACCCTGAGCAACACCAGCCCGCGCGACACCGCCCAACCCGTGGTCATGCTCGATCTGGTCGGCGCCCACCGCTGGCGCGTGCACGACAACCACGCCGCCCATTTCGTGAAAACCCAGGGCAACCGCGTGGCCTATGGCTTATTTGCCAAGGGCGCCAGTGAGGACATCCGAATCGAACGCAACCTGGTGGTCTGCACGCCCCAGGGCATTTCACAACCCGGCGAGCGCGTGGGCATTTCGGTGGGCGGCGGTGGCACCGACCCCCAGGTGTGCCGCGACGGCACCTGCCGGTCGTTTGAGCACCGCGGTGGCCTCGCCGCCAACAACGTGGTCGCGCATTGCAACGACGCGGGCGTGGACGTGAACCGGGGTGTGGACGTGCGGGTGGTGCACAACACGCTCATCAATACGGCCGGCATCACCGTGCGGGCGGGCTCCAGCGCCCGCCTGCAGGCCAACCTCGTCGACGGCGGCAGTTGGCGGCGCGACCGCAGCGTGGTGGACGAGCGCGACGCCGCCCCGCTGGCCCGGTGGCTGGACCCGGCGGCGGCACGGGCCCTGCAATGGCACTGGCGGCGGGCCCCGCTGGATGGCCCCGCCACCCCGGACATTCCCAGCGATTTCAATGGCCAATCGCGCGCCGGCCATTCGACACCGGGCGCGCTGCTCCCCTGAACTCACAATTCGTCACCGATTTTCAACAATCGGTGACAGGGATTTTCCATTCGGTCCGCCCCCAAGGCCGAATGAGTTACCAATTGACACGGCGATCAATGGCAATTCTCCGTCAATAATTCATTGA
>NZ_MKSS01000088.1:0-3130 GCF_001897365.1 Hydrogenophaga sp. 70-12 | reverse complement strand
CTGCCCAACATCGGCATCACGCGCGTGGAAAACTTCTGCGCCGGCGGCTCCGAGGCCATCCGTGCGGCGGTGTACGCGGTGGCCGCGGGCGCCTGCGACATCGCGCTCGCCCTCGGCGTGGAAAAGCTCAAGGACACCGGCTACGGCGGCCTGCCCATGGCCACCGTGGGCACCTACATCCCGCAGTGGTACCCGAACGCGGTGGCGCCGGCCAACTTCGCGCAGCTCGCCAGCGCGTACCGCGCCAAGCACGGCATCGACGCGGCCTTGCTCAAGCGCGCGATCGCGCATGTGTCGGTGAAGAGCCACGCCAACGGCGCCAAGAACCCCAAGGCCCACCTGCAGAAGCCCATCACCGAAGAGCAGTGCCTGAAAGCGCCCACCATCGCCGCGCCACTGGGCCTGTTCGACTGCTGCGGCGTGTCCGACGGCGCGGCGGCGGTGATCGTCACCACGCCGGAGATCGCGCGCGGCCTCGGCAAGCAGGGCCTGGTGACCTTCAAGGCCCTGCAGGTGGCGGTCTCGAATGGCTGGGAGCTGCAGTCCAACGAGTGGGATGGCAGCTACGTGCACACCGCGCGCGTGGCCGCCAAGCGCGCCTACGCCGAGGCCGGCATCGAGCGCCCGCGCGAGCAGATCAGCATGACCGAGGTGCACGACTGCTTCTCGATCACCGAGCTGGTGACCATGGAGGACCTGGGCCTGTCCGACGAGGGCCGCGCCGTCTACGACGTGCTCGATGGCCACTTCGACGCCGAGGGCCGCGTGCCCTGCCAGATCGACGGCGGCCTCAAGTGCTTCGGCCACCCGGTGGGCGCCAGCGGCATCCGCATGCTCTACGAGATCTACCTGCAGCTGCAGGGCCGCGCGGGCGCGCGCCAGCTCGCGGACCCGAAAACCGGCCTGATCCACAACCTCGGCGGCCAGCCTTCGCAGAACGTGTGCTCGGTTTCCATCGTGGGGCTGGAAGGCGTCTGAACATGAGTGAGCCCGTCGTTCTGCTCGACCACCCCGCGCCGCGGGTGGCGCGCCTGCGCATCAACCGCCCGGCGCAGCGCAACGCCATCGACGAGGCCGTGCGCCAGGGCTTCATCGATCATCTCGACGCCCTGGGCCGGGACGCGTCGGTGCGGGCCCTGGTCATCGGCGGCGTGCAAGGCGTGTTCTCCGCCGGCGGCGACGTGCCCAGCATGCTGGGCCTGAGCGAGGCGCAGGCGCGCGCTCGCCTGGGCCATGTGCAGCAGGTCTGCCAGCGCGTGGCCGATCTGCGCCTGCCCGTGGTGGCCGCTATGGAGGGCGTGACCGCGGGCGCGGCCGTCGGCCTCTCGCTGCTGGCCGACCGCATCGTGATCGGGCGCGAGGCGCGCGTGCTGTTTCCCTTCCTCAAGATCGGCCTGGTGCCCGACTGGGGCCAGCTGCTCACGCTGCCGCGCCGCGTGGGCCTGCCGGTGGCTCGCCGCCTGCTCTGCGGCGGCGAGCCCGTGCGCGGCGAAGAGGCGCTGCGCCTGGGCCTGGCCGACGAGCTGTGCGAGGACGCGCAGGTGATGGACCGCGCCGTGGCCCTGGCCGGCGAGCTGGCCCTGCTGCCCGCCGAGCCCTTCGCCCGCATGAAGCAGCGCCTGCAGCACCCCAGCGCCACGTTGGCCGAGGAGCTGCAGCGCGATCAGGACGACCAGGCCGCCTGCCTGCTGGGCGCCGACTTCCGCGAGGGCTTTGCGGCCTTCCGCGAGAAGCGCGCGCCCGATTTCATTCACCGCCCCGGAGACCGCGCATGAGCGAAGCCCCCCAGGAGCCGGTGCGCCTGTCGCGCGACGGCGCGGTGGGCGTGCTCACGCTCAACCGCCCCGACAAGCGCAACGCGCTCGACCTGACCATGCGCGCGGCCATCGCCGCCGCCGTCCGCGGGCTGGAGGCCGACGCCGAGGTCAAGGCCATCGTGGTCACCGGTGGCGACAGCGTGTTCGCCGCTGGCGCCGATCTGAACCTGCTGGTCGACAAGGGCGCGCAGGACGTGGCCGACATCGACCTGGGCCAGTACTGGGCGCCGCTGGTGAACGCGCGCAAGCCCGTGGTCGCGGCGGTCAGCGGCTTCGCGCTCGGCGCGGGCTGCGAACTGGCGCTGATGTGCGACTTCATCGTGGCCGATGCCAGCGCCCGCCTGGGCCAGCCCGAGCTGGCCGTGGGCATCATGCCCGGCGCGGGCGGCACGCAGCGCCTGGTGCGCAGCGTGGGCAAGCAGGTCGCCAGCCTCATGCTGATGACGGCCGAGCCGCTGACGGGCGAGCGCGCTTTTCAGCTCGGCCTGGTGGCCGAACTCGCGCCCGAGGGCCAGGCGCTGGTGCGCGCGCTGGAGCTCGCGCGCAAGGCCGCGCGCCTGCCGCCGAAGGCCATCGAGGCCACCAAGCGCGTGCTGCGCCAGGGCGCCGACCTGCCGCTGGAGGCGGCGCTGGCGCTGGAGAACCGCGAGTTCCTGTTGCTCTTCGACACCGAGGACAAGACCGAGGGCATGCGCGCCTTTCTCGACAAGCGCAAGCCGCAGTTCAACGGCCGCTGAACGCGGCGCACCTTTTCCCTTTCTCCATGGCGACTGTTTCCCCCACCACCATCGGCGTCGTCGGCGCCGGCACCATGGGCCGCGGCATCGTGCAGCTCTTCGTGCAGGCCGGCCACACCGTGTACTGCCACGACGCGCAGCCCGGCGCGGCAGCGAAGGCCATTGACTACGTCGACGGCATGTTCGCGCGCGCGGTGGAGAAGGGGCGCCTGGCGGCCGCCGACCACGAGGGGGCGAGGCATCGCCTGAAGGCCTGCAACACCCTGGCCGATCTCGCGGGCTGCGAGCTGGTGATCGAGGCCATCGTGGAGGACCTGGCGGTCAAGCGCGCGCTGTTCCGCGAGCTCGAAGGCCTGCTCGGCGAACAGGCCATCCTGGCGAGCAACACCTCGTCGCTCACCGTGGCCGAGATCGCGTCGGCCTGCCAGCGGCCCGAGCGCGTGGCGGGCCTGCACTTCTTCAACCCCGTGCCGCTGATGAAGGTGGCCGAGGTGATCGCCGCCGTGCGCACCGCGCCCGCCGTCGTGCGGCGGCTGAGCGAACTCACCGAAGGCGCGGGCCACCGCGCGGTGGTCA
>NZ_MKSS01000087.1:0-3227 GCF_001897365.1 Hydrogenophaga sp. 70-12 | reverse complement strand
CAACGGCAAGATCGCCGCCCAGGGCACGCCCGACGAGGTGCGCCACAGCACCGACCCGCTGGTGGCGCAGTTCGTCAACGCCCGGGCCGACGGCCCCGTGCGCTTCCACCACCCCGCGCCCGCGCTGGCCGAGGACTTCGGCAACGGAGCCGCCTGATGCTCAAGGCACTCCACCCCGCCCATGTCGGCCGCGCCGTGCGCCAGCACATCATCGCGCTGGGCCATGGCGCGCGGCTGTTCCTGCGCCTGCTGCTCCTGGGCGGGGCGGCGCTGCGCCGCTTCGGCCTGGTGCGCGACCAGATCCACTTCCTGGGCAACCGCTCGCTGTCCATCATTGGCGTCTCGGGCCTGTTCGTGGGCTTCGTGCTGGGCCTGCAGGGCTACTACACGCTGCGCATCTACGGCGCCACCGAAGCCCTGGGCCTGCTGGTGGCGCTGTCGCTGGTGCGCGAACTGGGCCCCGTGGTGAGCGCGCTGCTGTTCGCCGGCCGCGCGGGCACCTCGCTCACGGCCGAGATCGGCCTCATGAAGGCCGGCGAACAGCTCAGCGCCATGGAGATGATGGCCGTGGACCCGGTGCGCCGCGTGCTCGCGCCGCGTTTCTGGGCCGGTGTCATCACCATGCCCTTGCTGGCGGCCGTGTTCAGTGCGGTCGGCGTGATCGGCGGCTGGGTCGTCGGCGTGGGCCTCATCGGCCTGGACGGCGGCGCTTTCTGGAGCCAGATGCAGGGTGGGGTGGACGTCTGGGACGACGTTGGCAATGGCGTCATCAAGAGCGCCGTGTTCGGCTTCGCCGTGACCTTCATCGCGCTGCTGCAGGGCTACCTGGCCCAGCCCACGCCCGAGGGCGTATCGCGCGCCACCACCCGCACGGTGGTCATGGCCTCTCTCACGGTGCTGGGCCTCGATTTCGTGCTTACCGCCATGATGTTCAGCATCTGAGGATGCGTCGGAGAAAGACCATGACCTCTTCCAAGAACGATTTCTGGGTTGGCCTGTTCGTGCTCATTGGCGGCGCGGCCATCCTGTTTCTCGCGCTGCAGTCGGCCAACCTGCTGCAGATCAGCTTCGAGCCCACCTACCGCGTCACGGCGCGTTTTGACAACGCGGGCGGCTTGAAGACCGGCGCGGCCGTGCGCTCGGCCGGGGTGGTGGTGGGGCGGGTCGAGACCATCGGCTTCGACGACAAGACCTTCCAGGCCAGCGTCGGGCTGACGCTGCAGAAGCGCTACGCCTTCCCGCGCGACAGCTCCATGAAGATCCTCACCAGTGGCCTGCTCGGCGAGCAGTACGTGGGCATCGAGCCCGGCGGCGACCCGGAGAACTTGGCCGATGGCGCCCTGGTCACGCAGACGCAGTCGGCCCTGGTGCTGGAAAACCTGATCGGCCAGTTCCTGTTCAGTCGGGCGGCCGAAGGTGGCGAAAAGAAATCCGAACCCGGCGCCCAATAAACAAAGAGCAGTCCACGACTGGGAGACCCGATGACCCCCGCACGTTCCACCCCCCGCCCCGCGCTGGCGGTGGCCGCCGCCCTGGTGCTGCTGGCCGGCTGCGCCACCGGCCCCGACGCCGACCCGAAGGACCCACTGGAGCCCTTGAACCGCGGCGTCTACCGCTTCAACGACGCGATCGACACGGCGGTGCTCAAGCCCGTGGCCACGGCCTACGTCGACATCACGCCCAGCCCGGTGCGCACCGGGGTCAACAACTTCTTCAGCAACCTGGGCGACCTATGGTCCGCCGTCAACGCCGGCTTGCAGCTGCGCCCGCGCGAAACCGCCGACAACCTGCTGCGTTTCGGCGTCAACACCGTGCTGGGCTTCGGCGGTTTGCTCGACATCGCCGGCGAGGCCGGCATTCCGCGCACGCGCATCGACTTCGGCCAGACCCTGGGCCGCTGGGGCGTGCCGTCGGGCGCCTATGTGGTGTTGCCGTTCTTTGGCCCGTCCACCGTGCGCGACACCGGTGGCCTGGTGGTGGACTGGGAGGGCGATCTGGTGGACCATGTCAACCACATTCCCACGCGCAATTCCCTCTATGCCTTGCGCGTGGTGGACACGCGCGCCGGCCTGCTGCGCGCCGGCGAGTTGTTCGAGGGCGCCGCGCTCGACAAGTACAGCCTCATGCGCGACTTCTACCTGGGCCGCCGCCAGCGCCAGATCGACGACATGATCGACAAAGGCATTGGCACGGGCGATGGGGAATAAGGCGATAGTGGGCGCTCGCTGCTGAAACGCCTCGTCACGATCCCTCGCGAACCCGTCACATTCGAGGTGCACCGCCTGGCCACAATGCGGTCACTCAGGCCACGAGCCTTGGAAAGGACTTTCATGATTTTTCTGCACCG
Organism: Hydrogenophaga sp. 70-12; assembly: GCF_001897365.1. Lineage (NCBI taxonomy): Bacteria > Pseudomonadati > Pseudomonadota > Betaproteobacteria > Burkholderiales > Comamonadaceae > Hydrogenophaga > Hydrogenophaga sp. 70-12. The sequence goes on along the minus strand of NZ_MKSS01000087.1, from coordinate 880 downwards.
ACGTTCCTGGCTGGCCGGCATCGCGCTGGCCCTGACCGCCTTCACCTTGCCCGCCCGCGCCGCCGAGGCCCCCGACGCCATGGTCAAGCGCCTGTCCACCGAGGTGCTCGACCTGATCAAGGCCGATCCCGCCATCAAGGCCGGCAACATCGACCGCATCATGGCCGTGGTGGACGAAAAGATCATGCCGAACGTGAATTTCACGCGCATGACCGCCTCCGCCGTGGGGCGCCACTGGCGCCAGGCCACGCCCGAGCAGCAGCAGCGCCTGCAGGCCGAATTCAAGTCCCTGCTGGTGCGCACCTACTCCGGGGCCCTGAGCGAGGTGCGCGACCAGACCCTCAGCTTCAAGCCCCTGCGCATGCAGCCCGGTGATACCGAGGTGGTGGTGCGATCCGAGGTGCGTGGCCGCGGCGAGCCCATCCAGCTCGACTACCGCATGGAAAAGGCCGGCGACGGCTGGAAGATCTACGACCTCAACGTGCTGGGCCTGTGGCTGGTGGAGACCTACCGCACCCAGTTCGCCCAGGAGATCAACGCCAAGGGCATCGACGGCCTGATCCAAACCCTGGCGCAGCGCAACAAGGCTGGCGGCGCCACCGCCAAAACCAACTGATGGGCGAGGCCCGCCTGCCCGAGCGGCTGACGACAGCGGAGGCCGCGGCCACGCTGGACAGCCTGCGCCGCGCGCTGGCCGCGCAGCCGGGCGGCGCCTTCACCGTCGACGCCGGCGGGCTGCGCAGCTTCGACTCGTCCGCGGTGGCCCTGCTGCTGGAGCTGCGGCGCGAGGCCCAGCGCGCCGGGCGCTCGCTGAGCGTGACCCACTGGCCGCCGCGCCTGCGCGACCTGGTCGCCGCCTACGGCGTGCAGGAACTGCTGC
>NZ_MKSS01000086.1:0-18039 GCF_001897365.1 Hydrogenophaga sp. 70-12 | reverse complement strand
TTGTTCAATCAGATCAACGACTTGCCTCATCTCGCTTGTGACATCAAATAGTGCCTGTCGATGACCACAACACTTCGGCTGTCACAAACTCGCCGCAAAAACCTTGGCGGCTACCCCAGCGATACGCTTGATTAGTCTGACCATAGCCCACCTAAGTGGCGGACGAAGGTCGATACCGCAATAGCCCCACATCAGCGTAGGTTATTGCCCTCAGTCGCCGCCTCCGTCGCAAAACCACAACGGCCATTAACAAATTCTCACAATCCGCATGAATGTGCGGATTTTGCCGGAAATTGTAATAACAACGAATCAAGTATGGAGGGGTCATCCAGACAGGCGGCGATGCTCGTAAGCTGTTGATTGCAAAAGAGATATCGTTAACGCACAAAGCGAGTACATCGCATTTTTCAATTTGCGACAACCCGCACTTTTCCCGGTACTCTGAAAAAAGCTGACGCGCGCAGATCCCTTGCAAGGCATCCAGATTTGACCGTGATGGATTTCACGCGACAGCTAATGAGTCGTCGCGGTTCGAATCTTCTGATAGGCAGGGATTAGGTAAGCGACAAACAACAGTCGCGAGATCCCAACGTGTCACACCCTGGATTCCTGAAAGCCATACCCAGTCCACAAGACGAATTCTTTGCAGGCCTGCCGTCCGAACTCGATGGGTTTGCCAAACGGCTGCTCGGTTGCATTGATGTACCGCCCGATCAGCCAAATTTCAGCAAGGCAATGTACGCCATGGCTGGCGCACTAGTGGCCTTCGCTCGTGAACACGAATTTTATCGCGACGCGGAGGTCCGCCAATTCGAACTGGCGAGCCAATTGGCCGCATACGCCAAGCGCCTGATCCCACTGGATGGAACGCCGCTCGCGCACATGACCGGGCGCTTGGGTACTCACGGGAGTTGGGCGCTGTGCACAGAGCTGGATCCCCGCTGCCTTGAGATCCCTGTCGCGCTCGGTGCAGAGCTTGCCTTGGCACTGGCGCAAGGCCGACGCCTGCAGGTGGACTACCTAAAGCTGCTACGACGCGACCTGAAGAAGATTCCCGCGCCTGGTCACGAAGGACCAGAGACGGCAGCCGATCTTCGCGCCCTGGGCGTCGGCAAATACTGGCGCAAGGCCTTCGCAGGAAAGGTCAAGCGACTGCAAGCCATCGTGGCCCAGCGCCTCGGCATGCGAGTGCTCACCCACTTCAGATTGTCCGAGGTTGGGGAGGAGCACAAGACCCATATCCGTGCCACCGCGCTAAGCGCCAACGTCAAGGATCGCTCAGGTGTACGCAACCACCGCCAGTTGACGCCGCCTCAAATGGCCACTTACCAAGACGACTTGCGCTCGCGCTTGGCGGTGCAGTCGCCTGGCGCCATCGTCGAGGCCATCTCTCTGCTCACAGGATTGAGCGCTCGTGGCGCCATGACGCTGGCGATCGGTGAAGAGGCGCTGCACGGCGAGTTGCTCACGCTGGATCTGAAGCGCGGCGGCCTGCACGTCGCGATCAACCACCTCGTGGACCGTGAGCATTGGGACGTAGACCCGGGCCAGATCTATCTGGCCGTTCAGGCGAGCTACTTCGTGCCTTGGCCCGTCGAGCTCCTGTCACCCCTTCGTGACCTCGCAAGATCAACTCGCATGGCGGCCGATGCCTGGCAGTCGGTGATTCGCGTCGTCGACATCCTCCCCCAGGTCGACCGCGATCATCAAGTCACGGCAGGTGCGTCGGCCATTTCTGTTCAGGAGCCAGATGCCCGTGGGTTCACGCCGACCGCCGCTCGCGCCCGAAACACCTTTCCGACGCAGGCCAGGGAATCAGGCATGAAGGCCATGCACAGGGCCAACTCGATGCTGCGACTGGACCAGGTGGGACACGCTCGGCCTTGGTACGTGCGCGTTGACAACGACGAACTCGTCGCTGACTGGTGCAAGTTTCTTGCGGGCGAAGGTTGGTCCACCGAGCCTCAACAGCCCGAGCCTGGACGGGCTTGCGGCTCTCCATTCCTTCTCCGCGATCATTCGCTGCAGGCCATCTGGGGCCACTACGTTCAGCGCGTGGACGGCTGCCCGAAAGGCAGGCGCATGTCATTGTCAACCGTCATCGACTTTCACAACGCCTACGCGGACTTCACCGCCATGGCCCTGTCTTTCTTGTTGGGCCTGCGCTTGTCAACCGAGTATGAGCTGAACGCAGACTCGGCATTGGCAGACGTCGAGATGCTCACACTGACGGACAAATCAGATCCGGCCAAAACCGGCAGTCGATTCGCCGTCCTGACACCGTTGGTGCGCGATCTGCTCGGAAACTGGTACGCCCACTGCGATGCATTGCTCGGCCGCTACCAGCGCGATCCCCAGGCAGGCAAGACCACCGTTGGTGCCGAAGTGATGGCGCATCTTGCCCAGGTGGTGCAGCACAAACGCGTCCCGGCGCTGTTTCGCATTTACAAGAATGGCGTGAGGCCTGCCAACAGCAAGACAACCTGGGACGTTCTGCCGCCCTTGCTGCGCTGCAAGGACAACGTCGGCCGCCACTACTGGTGCAACCACCTGCACCGCTCGGGCTGCTCGGACAAGGCGATTGATCTTTTCATGCGTCACATGGTCGCCGGCAACAGCCCAACCTCCGTGTACGCCGACGTCAGCATCGCCCTGCTGACCAATGAAGTGGGGACGCTGCAAACGCAGCAAATCGCAATGCTGGGGTTGGGCATGGCCACCGGGCTGCGCAAGGCTTGAGCAGGTGTACGCCATGAGCACAAACAACAAGCGACACCAGCGCAGCCATCTGAATGCCTCACTGGTCTTGGGATCGCCACGGTCCCTGAAGCACTTCCAAGCCTTCCTGCTGGAGGCCTCTCCCCTTCTTTCACCAAGCGCGCTCGCGCTGGGCTGCCTCGTGGGATTCGACATGGTTGTGCGAGCAGAAGACTTGCCGCATGCGTATGCCGCCCTGCAGAAAGTTCATCGCTACCAGGATCGACCATCAATTCGATGGGTTGTTCCACCACCGCCCGACGAACACGTGGACGACGTGACCCCACCCAGCGTCGCAACCCGGCCCGTTTACGACGAGCGCACGATCAGCGACTTCACCCACATCGCTACCAGCGAAGTGGTCGCATGGCAGTCCCTGGAGGAGTCCATTGCCGAACTGCTATCGGCAATGGATCAGCACCCCGAGAAGCGAAACCTGCCCAGGCACTGGGAGGGACTGCTTGCGAGTGCGCAGGTCCATGCCGTCACCTACTTGCCTGGTGCGCTGCGCGGACATGTTGTCGGTCAGATCAGGATGTCGGCGCTCGATCCAAGCGCGGCTGCCCGAGAAGCAACGCAGCTCGCACTCGTAACACGGGATATCGACCTGGAGACCGAGGAGGCTCTGGCAATCAATGAGGTGAAGCTTGCGCAGGCTCGCCTACGACACCCGCTGCATGCCAAAGGCTCGGCAAGTGGATCGACCACAGAACGGGATCGCGCCGCCGATCTGGTGGATGACATCGTACGGGCCACCCACGCGGGGAGCGGCACAACCGAAGCTCGCGCCGCTGTCTCACGTGATCTCAGGGCCCTGCACCTTCGGATGGGAGATTCGCACCACTGGCCAAGGACGCTGCACTTGGTGGCCTTGAACTGGGTACATGAGCACCACCTCGCCATGTCCAGCATCAGCCGATATTTTTCGGGTGCAGCCAAGCGGCTGTTCGTCGCTGTGCAGGACATGGATCTTGTGAACCTCGACGTCAAGGAACTGGTTCGACGCATCGAGGACGTACACGCCAGCGTCGAGGATTCGAACAAACCGTCTGTACGCGCGGTGGGTCAAGCGATCCTTGACCTGCTCGTTACCCAGGAGGTTATTGAGCCCGCGCAGCTGCAGCGAGTTCAGAAGCGATCTGGCTCCATCGCGGTGCGTGCACAAGTCATCTTCCCGCACGAATGCAGTCGCGCAATGGACTGGGTGGACGAGCACATCAGCCGGGGCGAGCAGGGCCCGGCGCTCACGATGACACGCTTGCTTCTTGGTCTGGTCAAAGAGTGTGGCTTTCGCATGGGCGAAGCGCTGCGCTTGCGCCTTGAGAACTTCTGTTTCGTCGAGGATCGGCTGCAGGTGGCCGTGAATCCGACGCGCTCAGACCCCAGGGTCAAAACCAAGGAGGGTCGTCGACTCACGTCGACGAAAGATCCCCGCGTGATCCGCTACTTGGTGGAGTACCTTGCCAGCCGTCATGGGTTGGACATGACCTTGCAGGCCGAAGATCCTGCGCGCCCATTGGAGCTGCCTCCAGAGGCGCGCCAACAGCTCAACGCGCAGCTCGCCGAGCGTAACGATCTGCTGTTCGCCGACCCGCACCAGCCGGGCGCAATCTGGTGCGAGAGCGAAGTCCGCATGTGGACATCGGTTCTTCTGAAGTGCGCCACCGGCGATTTGCGCTCGGTGCCACACGACCTACGCCACTCCTGGGTGACCTTCGGCAACGAAGCGAACTTTTGCACCCTTGGTTCACTACTCGAGAATCCGTTTGACCAGCGCGCCAACGCGCTCGGCCACGCGGGCAACGACTTGATGTTCACGACGTACACCCATCAGTTTGGCCAGGGCATTCGCGTGCGGGTTGATCAGCAACTGATCGAAGATGGTCTGATTCGCACGCAGTCCGTAGCTGCCTGGACTGCTCGCAGCCATGCATCAGTGAAATCACATCTTCATAGGTTGGATGCTAATCTGCGAAAGAAGCTTTCGCGTGCTGGCGCGAAGGCTGGTGATGGAGATGGTCAACATCTGCTCTTGAAGGAGATTCAGGCATACGCCACGCAGTTGCCACTGCGCGGTGCCGACGAGGTGTTTGGCATTTCGCTTCAGGAACCGATATCGCCCCTGACCGGCTATCGCCCGCGTGAGCTGACAACGCGGGTTCTCCTGCAGTGCTTGGTGATGTTGGCGAGCTCAACCCAGAACGCGGATCAGCGTGCGCTGGACATCGCGAGGCTTGCCGGTATAGGCGCCGCAGACTGGGCTCGTGTACTTCAGGAGCTCTGGCTGGTGAGTCGTTCTGCTCATGCGGTGGTGTCCCCCCGCAGGCTGGAGAAGAACAAGGCGGCATGGCTCGTGACGAATCACTGGGCGCCGGTGATGCGGGCGGCGCTTTCAGAAAAGTGGCAACGCTTGATGGCCTACCTGGATCGCCATGCGAGCGACGATGACGTTGTGAACGCAGGCGACTACGTTCTTGAATCCATGGGTTGCGACACCTACCTGCCTGTGGACGTCGCAGATCCAGCCTTCATCGCCTTGGTGCGCGTCATCCGCGCGAGCGGCATGAACCTGTCGTCGCTGCATCTTCACTACGTGAGCGACACAGCCGACACCCAGCGCAACGCCAGGCACGCGCTCGCCAAAATTCGTCATGAGCTTGGCATCGATGTGCAGCTTCGCGCGATGACATTGCGCGGAGGCCGGCCACCCATGTACTTGTCGGTTCGTTCAAGGGGTGCCCAAGGCTCTGTGGATGCCGATCACGATGGCAGCGCCCATTCGATGCAGGGATTTGCCGGGCTGTTCCTTGGTGCATATCTCAAGTCGGAACTGTTGCGGGAGCAGCGCAATGTCGCGTGAGATGAAGCGCGCGCTTCGCAATGAGACAATTGCGGTGCATCGTCCCCTCTACGACTCCGAGATCGTAGCTGGCTCAACCGCAGAGCAGCAGGCAGAAGCTGCGAGACTGTGGGTGGATCAACTTGCCGCCATGATCCAAAGGCAAGGTGAGCTGTTTTTCACCTGTCTTGACTTCCGCTTTACCACTCAGGAAGGAGCGCTGAGCGTTGAGCTGGTCTGCCGAGAGGTCGCACAGCAATCCTTGATGCCCATGCTCCTCGAGGGCAATATTTGCCTATCGGGAGATGAGGTCTTCGCGAAGGAAGTGGCGGAGTGGCGGCTTCGCTTGCGCGCAATATGTCAGGATCACGAGATCGCAATCATTGATCGTCCCGTAGTTTCCACAGCCGCGAGGCGCATGACCAACGATCCGACGAGGGGACTCGTGCCGATCGCGACGGCAGACGATATCTCGCGAGCGACAGAAGCGGTACTGCCGCCTTCCATGGAGAAGGTGGAAATTGATGGAGAGCGCTTCGAGCTGGCGGACCGCGGAGCGTCTGACATCCCAGTCTGGAGCCAGCCGTGCGCGATCCGCGGAATACCTTCTCTGAATCGCATGGGGTTCTTGCTTCACCTGATCACGTCTACCCCCATGCAACCCAGCGGAGGAAGGCTGCTTCTTCGCTTAGTGGATCTGACCCGCGAGGAATCCGCCCGCCTGGTTCAGCACGCACATTCGAGAACGCCACTCGAGATGCTTGTCGCCATTGCCAGGGGGAAGGGTCGAACGCTGCTTGGCGCACCTGCACGAGAGGTGTCATCGGGATGAGGTAAGCGGTCAGTTGAAAGCGGCAGACATTGGTGGCCGCAGCAGCGTTAGTTTCCCGAGGGCGCCTGAGCATCAAGCTTGAGTTGCGCGCCGCATCCACGTCTGTTCGAGGACATTCGCTCATCGGCAAGTTGGAGCGCATTGGTTCTACGCCGTGACCTTGGCCCAGTGTCATCGCGACCGGCAGTAGCTCATTGCTGCTGCGCGAAACGACAGACAGAGCCTACTGGAGCGCTTGAAGCGACTGCGGATTCGGTGGGTAGCGAGGATTTCCGCAGTGCCTAACTGGCCTGCAGGCGGCTCAGCGCAATAACAGCGTGGGCGCGGCGGCCGAGCGCAGGAGATCGGTGGTCTTGCTGCCCATGAACAGACTGCGCCAGGGCGAGTGGCTGTAGACACCCATGACGAGCAGGTCACATTGCAATGAACGCATGACGCTGGCGATCGCGGTCTCCGGATCGCCAGGCTGGATGTCGGTGGTCACGCTGAAGCCCACTGCCTCCAGTGCCTGGCGCGCTTCCTCGATCTGCCGTGGGCCTTGCGCCTGCGCCTTGCCTGCCATCAGCAGGTGGACCGGCAGGCCCTTGAGCAACGGACTCGCGGCAATCATCCGCACGCCCTGGCGGGTCACGGCCGAGCCGTCGAACGCGAACAGCACGCGGCTGGGGGCCTGAAAGGTCTGTGGCACCGCCAGCACCGGCTTTGACACCGAGCGCACCACCCATTCAAGCTGGCGACCGAGATCGCGCTGGGTATCTTGTGCCGACGCGCCGCGCCGTCCGAGCACGAACAGGCGCACACCGTCCTGCAGCTCGGCGAGCGTGGTGTCCAGGCTGCCGTGGCGTTGCCGCACATCAACCACGAAGGCGCCGGCGGCCAGCGCGCGTTCGCGCAGGCCGTTGAGGTAGGCGCGCCCCGCCTCGCGCGCGGCGCGCGTACGGGCCTCGTCCTCATCGCTCAATTGCTTGAGCAGACTCTCTTGCGCATCGAGCCCGATGGCACCGCTGTGGTCCTGGCCGGACGCAAGCCGCGGATGGCGATCGATCACGTGCAGCAACTCCATGGGCGCCTGCAGGCGCCGTGCGGCCCAGGTGGCCGCATCACTCACGCTTTGCCCGTAGGCCGACTGGTCCACACAGGCCAGCATTTTCTGTCGTCGTTCATCGCTGTGCTCCTTCAGTGGCCCATCAGCAGGTCTTCGGCGCCATCCTTGTCGTGGACGCCGAACCTGTCCACCATGGTCGCGCTGGCTTCGTTCAGGCCGATCACCTCGACCTCGGTGCCTTCGCGACGGAACTTGAGCACGGCCTTGTCTAGCGCGCTCACGGCGGTGATGTCCCAGAAGTGGGCGCGGCTCACATCGATGCGCACCTTGTCGATGACTTCCTTGTAGTCGAAGGCGTTGGTGAAGCGGTCGGCGCTGGCGAAGAACACCTGGCCGATGACCTCGTAGGTGCGGGTGCGGCCTTCGTCACCGCTGTGCGAGCGCACGCGCAGGATCTGGCCGACCTTGTGGGCGAAGAAGAAGCCAGACAACAGCACGCCGGTGAGCACGCCTTTGGCGAGGTCGTGCGTGGCCACCGTCACCACCACGGTGGCCAGCATCACCACGCTGGAGCTTTTGGGGTGCTCGCGCAGGCCCTTGATGGAGCCCCAGTTGAAGGTGCCGATGGAGACCATGATCATCACGGCCACCAGCGCGGCCATGGGAATCCTGGCCACCCAGTCACCGAGGAACACCACCATCAGCAGCAGAAAGATGCCCGCCGCCAGGGTGGACAGGCGACCGCGGCCACCCGACTTCACGTTGATGACCGACTGGCCGATCATGGCGCAGCCCGCCATGCCGCCGATGAAGCCGGTGGCGATATTGGCCACGCCTTGTCCGACGCACTCGCGATTTTTGTCGCTCTTGGTGTCGGTGAGGTCATCCACGATGGTGGCCGTCATCAACGACTCGAGCAGGCCCACCACCATCAGCGTGAGCGAGTACGGGAAGATGATCGCCAGCGTCTCCCAGTTCAGCGGCACGTTCGGAATCAGGAATACCGGCAGGCTGTCCGGGAGGGCGCCCATGTCGCCTACGGTGCGGATGTCCAGGTCCAGCGCGATGGCCACCGCGGTCAGCACCACGATGGTCACCAGCGGCGACGGGACGGCCTTGGTGAGGTAGGGCAGGCCATAGATGATGGCCAGGCCAGCCGCCGTCATGGCGTAGACGTGCCAGGTGACGTTGGTGAGTTCCGGTAACTGGGCCAGGAAGATCAGGATCGCCAGCGCGTTCACGAAGCCCGTGACCACCGAGCGCGAGACGAAGCGCATCAACGCCCCCAGGCGCACCCAGCCGGCGATGACCTGCAGCACGCCCGTGAGCACGGTGGCGGCCAGCAGGTATTCAAGGCCGTGGTTCTTCACCAGCGTCACCATCAGCAGCGCCATGGCGCCGGTGGCAGCGGAGATCATGCCCGGGCGTCCGCCGGTGAAGGCAATGATGGTGGCGATCGAGAACGAGGCGTAGAGGCCGACTTTGGGGTCGACGCCCGCGATGATGGAAAAGGCGATGGCTTCGGGAATGAGGGCCAGGGCAACGACCAGACCGGCCAGCAGGTCGTTGCGCACGTTGGACAACCAGTCCTGGCGCAGGGTTTGAAGCGTCATGGGCAAACGGCCATCGCAGCGGGGCGACGGCAGGATCAACGGAAATCGGGGGAGCGACCGCGCGGTTCGGTCAGAGGCGAGAGCGGCGGCGCAGCAGCGCGCCATGTCATCTCAGGGCGGTGTGACCGAGCAGAAATAGCCGCGGGGCAAGCCCGCGCCGCGGTAGGCCAGCGGCTTCAGGATGAGGCTCTTCAGTTTCTGCTGCACCGCAGCATTCTAACAGTAGCGGAGTATGGGGCTACCCAGCACGCCCGTCCACTACACGCTGGCCGTGAGATTGGTGCGCCTGGCGAGATCCTCGGCCGACTCCTTGCGTTCGCTGTAGCGATCCACGAGGTACGGCGACACATCTCGTGTAAGCCACGTGAACTTGAGCAGTTCCTCCATCACGTCCACCACCCTGTCGTGATAGGGCGAAGGCCTCATTCGGTCATCGTCCCCGAACTCCTGCCAGGCCTTGGCAACGGACGATTGGTTCGGGATGGTGATCATCCGCATCCAGCGTCCGAGGACACGCATCTGGTTCACAGCATTGAACGACTGGGAACCTCCGCTGACCTGCATGACCGCCAGCGTCTTGCCCTGCGTCGGGCGGATGGCCCCCATGGCAAGCGGAATCCAGTCGATCTGGGCTTTCATGATGGCGGTCATCGCGCCGTGGCGCTCGGGCGAGCACCACACCATCCCCTCGGCCCACTGCACCGCCTCGCGAAGTTCCTGAACCTTGGGGTGGGACTCCGGTGCATCGTCGGGCAGCGGCAGCCCATGCGGATGAAAGACGCGCGTCTGCGCACCCAGTGCGATGAGGATGCGTTCGGCCTCCAGGGTGACCAGTCGGCTGAACGATCGCGGACGTGCCGACCCGTACATCAGAAGGATTCGCGGGGCGTGTGTCGAGCGTTCTGCCGGGAACAGCCGCTCGGGATCCAGCGGCCGGAAGCTGGCGCCGTGCAGTTGGGGCATGTCTTCGAGGGAAGGCGAGTGATCAGGGGACATGGCGTGACGATAGGTGGCTTCAGGTGTTCTGTTGAGTCTGGGCAACGAGGCGAGATTCCCGCGAACGGCCCACGGCGATGCTGCTGAACAAGGCAAACGTCAGGAGCCCACCCACGGCGGTGACCACCAGGGCGTGAACCCCCAAGGGCGCCAGCAGCCCCGCAAACGCCCAGGGCGCCAGGGCCTGAGCCATGCGCGCCGGCGCCATGAGCCAACCCTGACGTTCACCATAGCCCCTGGATCCGAAGACGGCCAGCGGCAGTGCGCCAGTGACGATGGTCATGAGGCCGTTGCCAGCTCCGTGCAAGATCGCGAAGGGGATGGCCGCCATCGGACCCAGCACCATCAGCGCCAGGGCGGCCAGCGGGTGCAAGGCAGCCGCCACGCAGGCCACCACAAGCACCGAACCATGACGCTGCAACAAGGATTCCATCAGTCGCGCCGCCACCTGTGCCGGGCCCAGCAGGGCGGCGGCCGTCACGGCCAGTGCGGCACTGGCGCCCGCTGTCTTGAGCATCGATGGCAGGTGCGCTGCCATGGCCGTACCGATGAACGCCGAGATCGCAAACCCCATGGCCACGGCGAGCGCCAGGCGTATGGATACTTGTGAACCATGAGACGGTGCAATCGTGGTGTGCACAGCGCCCGTGACGGAACGCTCGGGCGCAACAGAATGCCTTCGCAGGCCGGCATTGAGGGGAAGTCCCAGCAGCAAGTGAAGTGCGGCCCAGGCCAGTACCGCCGTGCGCCAATCCCATTGGCTGGCGAGCCAGGTCGTGAGCGGCCAACCGACGGTGCTGGCAAAACCGGCGATCAGCGTCACCTGGGTGATCGCCGATCGCGCCTGCGCGCCGCGTGCGCGCACCAGGCTTGCAAAGGCCGCCTCGTACAAGCCCATGCCCATGGCGACACCGATGAGCGCCCAGGCAAGAAACAGCCCAATAGCCCCCTGCGCCGCGGCCAGGCTCGACAGGCCAAGGGCGAACACCCCGTTTGACCACATGAGCACCGATCGCCCGCCACGCCGGTCGATCGCCCTGCCCGCCACCGGGCCGATCAGCGCGGCAACGAGCAAGGCGCCTGAAAATGCAGCGAACACCGTCGGTACACCCATGCCGAGCGAGCGCGCCATCGGTTCCGCCAGCGTTGCGGGCAAGTAGTAGCTCGATGCCCAGGCCAGCGTCTGGCTGGCTCCCAGGCGCAGTGTTTCCCGGCGAAGACCCCCTGCCTCAGACACCTTGATCGGCGCCTTGCGTCACACGCACGGACTTGTCGGTGGCAGTGCCGCAACCGCAGCCCCGACCCGTGCCCACCTTGGCAAGCTCATCCCGCACACAGCAGGCCGTTGTGTCGACTTGAGGTGGCCCGCCGCAGCAGCCCGGCGATGCTGCGGCGCTTGCAGCGCCCGAGCTCTGGGGCCTCAGATCGGTGGAGCACACCCCTGTTTGAGGCAGTTCGAGTCGAACATCATCTGCGGCCGCGAGGTCGCCAGCCAATGCCGCTGCGACCGAGCGTGCCTGCTCGTACCCGGTGGCCAGCAGGAAGTTGGGTGCTCGTCCGTAGCTCTTGGCACCGATCGCGTAGTAACCCGGCTCATGCTGGTGTGCCAGTTCCCGATGACCGTGGGGACGCACCGTGCCGCAACTGTGTTCGTTGGGGTCAATGAGCGGCGCCAGCGCATCGGTGCTTTCCAGCCAGGGATCAAGCCGCACGCGCAACTCGCGGGTGAGCGAAAGGTCCGGCCGCGAACCCGTGGCGGCGATCAACTGGTCGATCGCCTCGATCGGCGCGCGCGCATCGTCCACGGCCTTCACCAGCAGGCCCTGTTCGCTGAGCGTGATGTCGGCGATGCCGAAGCCCAGGTGCAACTCGATGGCGCCTTGCTCCACTTCCTCGCGCAGGCGTTGCCCCAAGGTCCCTCTTGCACTCAAACCATCGAGCCGCGCCCCGCCGTAGAGTCGCCGAAGGTCCGTGCCACGCACCGCCCACACCGCCTGCGTGCCAGGCGCCTGCCGGGCCAGCGCCGTCAGTGCCAACAGGTTGCCGGCCGCCGAGTGACCGGCGCCGACCACTAGGGTGCGTTTGCCTGCGTAGCGGCGTCGTTCAGCGCCGAGGATGTCCGGCATGCCGTGGGCAATGCGAGCTTGTGCCGCGTGCTCGCCCCGAGCGGGCAAGCCATGCACACCCAACGGATTGGGCTGCCCCCAGGTGCCCGTCGCATCGACGATGGCCCGGGCTTGCCATTCGTGCTCGCCCGCGGGCGTGGCCACGCGCAAGAGGAACGGGGCCTCCTGCCGTCCCTGGCTCCTCACCTTGTCGTGCCCCCGCCGGGTGATGTCGAGCACGCGATGCGACAGGTGCAGCTGGCTGGCGATGGCGGGCAACTCGCTCAGCGGGCGAAGGTACTGCTCGATGAGTTCTCCCGCCGTGGGGAGTTGTTCATCCGAGGGCACTTCGATGCCCGCCTGAGCAAGCAACTCGCGCGCGCTCGCATCGACGTTGAACCGCCAGGGCGAGAACAAACGGACGTGCGCGACGCTTGCCAAGTGATCGGCGATGCGATCAGCGCCCTCGAAAAGCACGAACGGCAGACCCCGTTTGTGTAGGTGGGCTGCCGCCGCCAGACCGACGGGACCCGCACCGATCACGGCTACGGGCAATGGCGAAACGGCTGTCGTGACTTGGGCATTCGTCATGGTGATTCCTTTCGTGTTGACTATTTCGTCGTTCGTAGATGTACGAAAATGAGAGCAAAAAAGAGAGACGCCCTCTTCAGAGCGCCATAACCAGTCGTTTGAGGATCGCCAGGCGATCCGGATTGACGCAATAACAGGTGCGCTGCTCTTCGGCCGAACCCAGCAAGAGCCCGGACTCCTTCAACACCTTGACATGCTGGGACGTGGTGGAAGGGGCGAGCCCCACGACGTCGGCGAGGCTGCCAAAGTAGCAAGTGCCCTGCTGCGCCAGGTACTGCATCAGCTTCACACGCGCCGGATGCGCCAGCGCCTTGCACAGCACGGCCAACTCCTCGGCTTCGAGTTCGTCGGGCGGGCTCGCCTCGACGCAGGGGCCACAGGAGATATCAGGGAGTCTAGACATCGAAAAGGCGGACAGGTAGAAAATTCGTTGTTCGTAGTTTAACGAATAAATATCGGCTGTCAACCGGCATGGGTTGCACCAAGGGTGGAGGGACCTTCAGGTGACCCGCTTGCCGCTTGCGTCCAGCACCGGCTCGCCATCTTCCTTGCGGAAAGCCTGCGCTGGGGGCGGCGGCAGCAGGTCGAGCACATATTCGGAAGGCCGGCACAAGCGTGTGCCCAGCGGCGAGACCACGACGGGTCGGTTCATCAGGATCGGGTGCTGGCCGACGAAATCCAGCAGTTGGTCATCGCTCCAGTGGGCCTCGCCCAGGCGCAGCTCGTCATACGGAGTGCCGCGCTGGCGCAGGATCTCGCGCACCGACATGCCCATGCTTTGCAACAGGGCCACGAGCTCTTCGCGCGAGGGCGGTGTTTTCAGGTACTCGATGACCTCGGGCTCGATGCCGCAGTGCCGCATGAGCGCGAGCACATTGCGCGACGTGCCACAGCCCGGGTTGTGATAAATGCGGTAGTCACTCATGACACGCCCTTCGCAGCTTCACCCCCTAGGCCCGGCCGCCAACGGTTCACCAGCGCCACCAGCGACAACATCACCGGCACCTCCACCAGCACCCCCACCACGGTCGCCAGGGCCGCGCCCGAGTGCAGCCCGAACAGCGAGATGGCCACCGCCACAGCGAGCTCGAAGAAGTTGGAGGTGCCGATCAGGCAGGCCGGGCCGGCCACCTCGTGCGGCAGCCTGAGCCAGCGCGCGCCCCACCAGCCGAGAAAGAAGATGCCGTAGGTCTGGATCAGCAGCGGCACCGCGATCAGGGCGATGACGCCAGGTTGCGCGAGGATGGTGTCGGCCTGGAATCCGAACAGCAGCACCACCGTGCCCAGCAAGCCGGCGATGGACCAGGGCTTGAGGCGTGCCGTGAGGCGCGGCAAGGCTTCGGGCCCTTGGGCGAGGAGTCGCGCCCGCGTGAAGACGCCGGCCACCAGCGGCAGCACCACATAGAGCACGGTCGACAGCAGCAGCGTGGACCAGGGCACGGTCACGTCCGTCACACCAAGCAGGAAGGCGGCGATGGGCGCGAAGGCCACCACCATCACAAGATCGTTCACCGACACCTGCACCAGGGTGTAGTTCGGGTCGCCACGCACCAGCTGGCTCCACACGAACACCATGGCCGTGCACGGCGCCACGCCGAGCAGGATCATGCCGGCGATGTACTCGCTGGCCGATTGCGGGTCGACCCAGGGCGCGAACAGGTACTTGAAGAACAGCACACCGAGCGCCGCCATCGTGAAGGGCTTGATGAGCCAGTTGATGACCAGCGTGAGCACGAGGCCCTGCGGGCGACGACCGACGTCGCGCACAGCGCTCCAGTCGATCTGCACCATCATCGGATAGATCATCACCCAGATGAGCACGGCAACCACGAGGTTCACATGCGCGTACTCCACCGACGCCAGCACCGCAAACCAGCCTGGCGTCGCCGTACCGAGCGCCACCCCGGCGACGATGGCCAGCGCCACCCAGAGGCTCAGCCAGCGCTCGAACAAGCCCATCATGCAGCCGCTCCGGCGGGTTTTCCGCTGAGGCCGATGCGGCCGAGCTCCCTTTGCAGCGCCAGACGATCGAGTTTGTCCAGCGGCAATGCCAGGAAGATGGCGATGCGTCGGCTCAGCACCAGCAGCGCATCGTTGAAGGCCTGGCGGCGCTTGTCCTCGGGGCCGGTGGCGGCGGCCGGGTCTTCCACGCCCCAGTGCGCGGAGATCGGCTGCCCGGGCCAGAGCGGGCAGACCTCGCCCGCGGCCTTGTCGCACACGGTGAGCACGAAGTCCATCTCGGGCGCGCCGGGTTGCGCGAACTCGTCCCAGCTCTTGCTGCGAAGCGCGGACGTGTCGTAGCGGTTGCGCTGCAGCAGTTCGAGCGCCATGGGGTGCGGTCGGCCCGCGGGCTGGCTGCCCGCGCTGAAGGCGCGAAAGCGGCCTTGGCCCAGCTGGTTGAGCACCGCCTCGGCCATGAGGCTGCGCGCCGAGTTGCCGGTGCAGATGAACAGGACGTTGTAGGGCCGGTTTTCCATGGTGCTCCTTTCAGCACGTGGTGCAGGTGGCGTTGATGCCGGCGCTGACCTCACACGGCTGCCCTTCGCAGCAATGCTCGGTGAGGTAGCCCAGCAGGGCGTTCATGTGGGCGAAGCCGGCGCGGTAGATCAGGTGGCGGCCGTCGCGCTCCTGCGTGATCAGGCCGGCGCGGTGCAGCTCCTTGAGGTGAAAGGAGAGCGTGGTCGGCGTCGCGTCGAGCCGCTCGGCCAGCGCCGTGGGCGTGAGCCCCTCGGGCCCGGCCTGCACCAGCGCGCGAAAGGTCCGCAATCGCGTGACCTGGGCCAGCGCGGCGAGTGCTTGAACGGCATCGGTTTCGTCCATGGCGGTCTCCTCAGGTGCCCGCGCGCGAGACGGCGGGCGAAGGCGCGGCGTTCACGGGCAGACGCAGCGTGATCAGCCAGCACGCAGCCAGCATCAGCGCCGACCCGGCCAGCGTCCACATGAGGCCACCCCACTGGTAGAGCAGCCCCGACATCAGCGTGCCGAAGAAGCGGCCCAGTGCATTGGCCGCGTAGTAGAAGCCCACGTCCTCGGCCGCCTTCTCGCTGCCCGCGTAGGCCAGCACCAGGTAGGAGTGCACCGAGGAATTGACCGCGAAGGCAAAGCCGAACACGGCCAGACCTGCCACCACCACCCACTGCAGGTGCGGCGCGCCCGCGAACACCGCCGCCGCCAATGCCGCCGGCACCAGCGCCAGCGCGGCCGACCAGGTGCGCGCCGCGGGCACCTCACGGCTCAGGCCATCCGTACTGCGGTGAACGATCTGCGGTGCCAGCGCCTGCACCGCGCCGTAGCCGATGGTCCAGGCCGCCAGGAATCCGCCCACCATGGTGAAGGTCCAACCCTGTGAATAGAGGAACACCGGCACGCCGACCACGAACCACACGTCGCGCGCGCCGAACAAGGCCACACGGGCTGCGGCCAGCGCGTTGATGCCGGGGTTCTTGGCGAACAGTTCCTTCGCCGACTTTGAGGCCTCGCTCTTGCCCATCATCGTGGGCAGTGAAGCGATCACGCCGATCAGCACCAGCGCGAGCGCCGCGGCCATGAGCCACAGCGCGTGCCGGAAACCCAGCGCTTCGAGCAGCAGGCCGCCGAGGAAGAAGCCCACGCCCTTCATCGCGTTCTTGCTGCCGGTGAACCAGGCCACCCATTTGAAGAGCTGGCTGTTGCTGCCCCCGCCTTCCTTCGCCTGCGCGCTCGTGACCTTGATGGCCGACTTGCTGGCCGTCTTGGTGAGGTCCTTGGCGACGCCGCACACGCCCTGCGCGAGCACCACCCAGGCCACCGACGCGGCCGCTGTCCATGCGGGGTTGAGGAACGACAGCAACGTGAAGCCGACGATCTGCGTGGACAGGCCCACGGTGAGCATGCGCGTGATGCCGTATCGCGTGGCCAGCCAGCCGCCGATGAGGTTGGCCAGCACGCCCGCCGCTTCGTACAGCAGGAACAGGAAGGCCAGCGTGAACGGCGAATAGCCCAGACGATAAAAGTGCAGCAGCACCAGCATGCGCAGCGCGCCGTCGGTGAGCGTGAAGCCCCAGTAGGCGGCGGTAACGATGGCGTAGTGGCGGACGGCGGCGTACATGTCGGGCAGCGCGTCAGAGGCCGACGGCGCCGAGGTGGCAGGCCAGGTCCACCATGCGGCAGGCGTAGCCCATCTCGTTGTCGTACCAGGCGTACACCTTGAGCAGCGTGCCGTCGGTCACCATCGTGGACGGCGCATCGACGATACTCGATCGCGTGTCGCGCGCGTAATCGGCGCTCACCAGCGGGCGCGTCTCGTAGCCCAGGATGCCCTGCAGCGGGCCGCTTCTGGCCGCCGCCTCGAACAACGCGTTCACCTCGTCGGCCGTGGTGGCACGCTGCAGCTCGAACACGCAGTCGGTGAGCGAGGCGTTGAGCACCGGCGCGCGCACCGCGTGGCCGTTGAGCTTGCCCTTGAGTTCGGGATAGATGAGCGCGATGGCGGTGGCACTGCCGGTGGTGGTGGGTGCCAGGCTGGCCATGGCGCTGCGCGCGCGGCGCAGGTCCTTGTGGGGCGCGTCGACCACCACGTTGGTGTTGGTCGGGTCGTGGATGGTGGTGATCTGCCCGTGGCGGATGCCGATCGCCTCGTGCACCACCTTCACCACCGGCGCCAGGCAGTTGGTGGTGCAACTCGCGGCGGTGACGATGCGGTGTTTCGCCGGGTCGTACAGATCGTGGTTCACGCCGACCACGATGTTGAGCACCGAAGCCGGATCATGGGCCACCTTCACCGGCGCGGCCACGATGACGCGCTTCGCACCGCGGTCCAGGTGTCCCTGGATGGTTTCGGGCGTGAGGAACTTGCCGGTGCATTCGAGCGCCAGGTCCACGCCGAGATCGCCCCAGGGGATGTCGGCCGGGGTGGCGTGGCTGGTGAAGCGCAGTCGATGGTCGTCGATGCGGACCGTGTCATCGCCCTCGGCCGCGATGTCGGCGCGCCAGCGGCCTTGCACCGTGTCAAAGGCCAGCAGGTGGGCGGTGGCCGCGGCGCCGCCCTTGGTCTCGTTAAGGTGCACCACCTCCAGGCGGTTGCCGGCGCGCGGATCGTCCGCTGGCCGTTCGGCCGCGCCCATGGCCGCGCGCAGCGCCAGCCGCCCGATGCGGCCCATGCCGTTGATGCCCACTCTCATTAGCCCGGATATTTCACCGTAGTAGAGCCACAAACGAGTACGGCATTGCCCTTGTGTGCCCGAAAATCCAGGTGTCGAATCTTGATCAACGAGCGGGCAATG
>NZ_MKSS01000085.1:0-18140 GCF_001897365.1 Hydrogenophaga sp. 70-12 | reverse complement strand
GTGGCTGGAGGTGGCCGACGAGGGCGCGGGCCTGCCGGGGCCGCTGGCCGCCAGCCTGGAGCGGGGCGAGGCCCCCGCGCCGGGCGCCGGCCTGGGCGTGGCCGTGGTGGTGCGCCTGGTGCAGCGCCTGCGCGGGCGCGTGGCGGTGCAGGCACACTCGGGCCGGGGCACGCGCATCACGCTCGAGCTGCCGTTCGACGGCGGCGGCCCCCCCGACCCACCGCCCGCGCCATGACCCACGCCCCCCCCGCCATCCATGTGCTGCTGATCGAGGACGACGCCGTGCTCGGCGGCGCGCTGGTGCAGCGCCTGCGGCTGGAGGGCTTCGAGGTGGTCCACGCCAGCAACGGCGCGCAGGCCCTGGCCGCGCTGCGCCGCGCGCGGCCCGATTTCGTGCTCAGCGACATCCGCCTGCCCGACGGCTCGGGCGAGGCGCTGTACCGCCGCGCGCTGCCCTACCTGGGGCGCACGCCCATCGTCTTCGCCACCGCCTTCGCCGACGTCGGCCAGGCCGTGCGCCTGGTGCGCGCGGGCGCCGACGACTACCTCACCAAGCCCTTCGACGTCGACGCGCTGGTCGAGCGCATCCGCGCCCTGGTGCCCGTGGCCGGCGGCGACGGGCCGGCGCTGGGCTTCGGCCTGTCGCCCGCCACCGAGCGCCTGGCGGGCGACCTGGAGCGGCTGGCCGCGCGCGACGTGCCGGTGCTGCTGCTGGGCGAGACCGGCGTCGGCAAGGAGGTGGCGGCGCGCCAGCTGCACGAGCGCTCGGCGCGCGCGGGCGAGCCCTTCGTAGCGGTGAACTGCGGCGCGGTGCCGCGCGAACTGATGGAGAGCCAGTTCTTCGGCCACGAGCGCGGCGCCTTCACCGGCGCCAGCGGCGCGCACGCCGGCTGGTTCGAAGAAGCCGGCGGCGGCACCCTGTTCCTGGACGAGATCGGCGAACTCGACCCGCGCCTGCAGACCGCGCTGCTGCGCGTGCTGCAGGACGGCCACTTCCGCCGCCTCGGCGCGCGCCAGGACCAGCGCTTTCGCGGGCGGGTGGTGGCCGCCACCAACGCCGACCTGCGCGCGCGCATCGCCGACCGCCGCTTCCGCGAAGACCTGTACTACCGCCTCGCGGTGGTCGAGCTGCGCGTGCCGCCGCTGCGCGAGCGCCCGGACGAGGTGCTGCCGCTGGCGCGCGGCTTCCTGCGCCAGGCCGCCGAGCGCCAGGGCCTGGCGCCGCCCGCTCTGGCGACCGAGGCCGAGGCCGCGCTGCGCGCGCACGCCTGGCCCGGCAACGTGCGCGAACTGCGCAACCGCATCGAGCGCGCCATGGCCTTGAGCGAGGGACCGGCCCTGGGCGCGGCCGATCTGTTCCCCGAGCGCGCGCTCGACGAGCCGGGGCCCGCGGCCACGCTGGCCGACGCGCGCGAGCGCGCCGAGCTGGCGCAGATCGAGCGCGCGCTGGAGCAGTCGGGCGGGCGCCTGGCCGAGGCCGCGGCGAGCCTGGGCGTCTCGCGCACCACGCTGTGGAAGCGGCGCAAGAAGCTGCGAGGGGGGGAAGGCGAGGGGGGCGCGGCCTGACACAGGGGAAGCGCGCGCCCGGTTTTTTCGCGTGAGGGCCGCGAGCGTCCCCTAGACTTGGGCCATGTCCTTGTTTTTCCTGCTGATATTGCCCTTCGTGGGCTGCGTGGTCGCGGCGCTGCTGCCGACGAACGCACGCAACCTCGAATCGTCCTGGGCAGCGCTGGTGGCCCTGGGGGTGGCCGTCCCGCTGGTCCTGATCTACCCCGAGGTGCGCGATGGCGCCGTGCTGATCGAGCGATTGGGCTGGCTGCCCGCGCTGGGCATCGACCTGATCGTGCGCATCGACGGCTTCGCCTGGATGTTCGCCATGCTGGTCAGCGCCATGGGCCTGCTGGTCATCGTCTACGCGCGCTACTACCTCTCGGCCGAAGACCCGGCGGCGCGCTTCTATTCGCTGCTGCTGGGCTTCATGGGCGCCATGCTGGGTGTGGTGCTCTCGGGCAACCTGGTGCAGCTGGTGGTGTTCTGGGAGCTCACCAGCGTCTTTTCCTTCCTGCTGATCGGCTACTGGACGCACCGCAAGGACGCGCGGCGCGGCGCGCGCATGGCCTTCACCGTCACGGCCACCGGCGGGCTGGCGCTGCTGGCGGGCGTGCTGCTGCTGGGCCATATCGTGGGCAGCCTGGAGCTGGAGGTGGTGCTGGCGGCCGGCGAGCGCATCCGCGAGCACCCGCTGTACACGCCGGCGCTGGTGCTCATCCTGCTGGGCGCGCTCACCAAGAGTGCGCAGTTCCCCTTCCATTTCTGGCTGCCGCACGCCATGGCCGCGCCCACGCCGGTGTCGGCGTACCTGCATTCGGCCACCATGGTCAAGGCCGGCGTGTTCCTGCTGGCGCGGCTGTGGCCCGCGCTGGCCGGCACGCCGGAGTGGTTCTGGATCGTCGGCGGCGCGGGCCTGGCCACGCTGCTGCTGGGCGCCTACGCGGCCATGTTCCAGAACGACCTCAAGGGGCTGCTGGCCTATTCCACCATCAGCCACCTCGGCCTGATCACGCTGCTGCTGGGCCTCAACAGCCCGCTGGCCGCGGTGGCGGCGGTCTTCCACATGATGAACCACGCGACCTTCAAGGCCTCGCTGTTCATGTCGGTGGGCATCATCGACCACGAGACCGGCACCCGCGACATGCGCCGCCTGGACGGCCTGTTCCGCTCCATGCCCGTCACCGGCACCCTGGCCATCGTGGCCTGCGCGGCCATGGCGGGCGTGCCGCTGCTCAACGGCTTTCTCTCCAAGGAAATGTTCTTCGCCGAGACGGTGTTCGTGAGCGCCAGCCCGGTCATCGAATACGGCCTGCCCGCGCTGGCCACGCTGGCCGGTGTGTTCGCGGTGGTGTATTCGCTGCGCTTCGCGCACGACGTGTTCTTCGGCGCGCCGCCCGACTGCCCGCGCCAGCCGCACGAGCCCGTGCACTGGATGCGCGTGCCGGTGGAACTGCTGGTGCTGGCCTGCATCGTGGTGGGCACGCTGCCGGCCTGGTCCGTGGGGCCGCTGCTGGCCATGGCCGCCACGCCGGTGGTGGGTGGCGACCTGCCGGCGTACAGCCTGGCGGTCTGGCACGGCTTCAACACGCCGCTGGTGATGAGCCTGATCGCCACCGGGGGCGGCGTGGGGGCCTACCTGCTGTTCGGCCAGTGGCTGAAGCGGCGCGACAGCATCCGCGCGCCGGGCCTGCTGGGGCTGGACGGACGCGCCGTGTTCGACAGCGCCCTGACCGCACTGACCCGGCTGGCGCGCTGGCTGCAGCGCCTGCTGGGCACGCAGCGGCTGCAGCCGCAGCTGTTCTGGATGGTGCTGATCGCCGGCCTGGCCGGCTTGGGCTCGGCCCTGGTGGTGCCGCTGAGCTGGGGCGATCGCCCGCGCATCCCGGCCACGCCCGGCTTCGTGCTGCTGTGGGCGATCGGCGTGACCTGCGCCATCGGCGCCGCGTGGCAGGCCAAGTTCCACCGCCTGGCGGCGCTGATCATGCTCAGCGTGGTCGGCCTGTGCCTGTGCATCACCTTTGCCTGGTTCTCGGCGCCCGATCTGGCGCTCACCCAGCTCGCGGTCGAGGTGGTGACCACGGTGCTGTTCCTGCTGGGCCTGCGCTGGATGCCCAAGCGCGTGCAGGAGGACGACCCGCTCTACCTGCGGCGCACCTTCTGGCGCCGCCGCCGCGACCTGGTGGTGGCGGTGCTGATCGGCGCCGGCCTGGCCGTGCTGTCCTACGCCATGCTCACGCGCACCGCACCGATGTCGATCTCGCCCTTCTTCATCGACAACGCGCTGCCGCAGGGCGGCGGCACCAACATCGTCAACGTGATGCTGGTGGACTTCCGGGCCTTCGATACGCTGGGCGAGATCACGGTGCTGGGCATCGTGGGCATCACCGTGTACGCGCTGCTGCGGCGCTTCCGCCCGCCGGTGGAGGTGATCGACCGCCCCGCGCAGCAGCGCGCGGTGCCGCAGCACATCGAAAGCGACCTGGTCACGCGCGAGGACGGCGACACGCCGCAGCGCTACCTGGAGGTGCCCGCCGTGCTGGTGCGCCTGCTGCTGCCCGTGGCCGCGGTGTTCGCCTTTCACCTGTTCATGCGCGGCCACAACGAACCGGGCGGCGGCTTCGTCGCCGGCCTGGTGGTGGCCATCGCCTTCATCGCGCAGTACATGGTGAGCGGCACGCGCTGGGTGGAAGACCGCATGCGCCTGGTGCCGCCGCGCTGGATCGCCTTCGGTCTGAGCGTGGCGCTGGCCACGGGCCTGGGCTCGCTGGCGCTGGGCTACCCCTTCCTCACCACGCACACCGCGCACCTGACCTGGCCGCTGGTGGGCGAGGTGCACGTTCCCAGCGCGGCGCTGTTCGACCTCGGCGTGTTCACGGTGGTGGTGGGCTCCACGCTGCTGCTGCTCACGGCCATCGCCCACCAGTCGCTGCGCGCGCGCCGCCAGCAGGCGGCGCAGGAAGACGACGAAACGGAACAGGCACAAGAGAAAGGGGCCCACTGATGGAACTGATCGTCTCGATCGCCATTGGCGTGATGGCCGGCGCCGGCGTCTGGCTGGTGCTGCGGCCGCGCACCTTCCAGGTGCTGATCGGCCTGTCGCTGCTGTCGTACGCCGTCAACCTGTTCATCTTCAGCGTGGGCAGCCTGTCGGTGGACGCCGAACCCATCGTGCGCCCCGGCCTGCCGGCCGACCTGCAGCACTACACCGACCCACTGCCGCAGTCGCTGGTGCTGACGGCCATCGTCATCGGCTTCGCCACCACGGCGCTGTTCCTGGTGGTGCTGCTGGCGCTGCGCGGCCTGTCCGGCGGCGACCACGTCGATGGCCGGGAGGAGGGGCCATGAAACACCCCCGCCGCGCTTCGCGCGACCCCCTCAAGGGGGCAATGCCTACGGCCCGGCAAAGCCGGTTCCGTGGCCTTCCTGGAAGGAACAACCGATGATGCCCGCCACCGAACACCTGCTGGTGGCGCCCGTGCTGCTGCCGCTGGGCACGGCCGCCCTCATGCTCATGCTGGGCGAGGGTCGCCGGCGCACCAAGGCGGCGATCAACACCGCCTCCACCGCGCTGGGCCTGGCGCTGGCCATCGGGCTGCTGATGCGCGTGCAGGCGGGCGGCCCCACCGTCTTTGGCGTTTACCTGCCGGGCAACTGGCCGGTGCCTTTCGGCATCGTGCTGGTGGCCGACCCGCTGGCCGCCTTCATGGCGGTGCTGGCGGGCGCGGTGGGCCTGGCCGCGCTGCTCTACGCCCTGGCGCGCTGGCAGCACGCGGGCGTGTACTTCCATGTGCTGTTCCAGCTGCAGCTGATGGGCCTGTACGGCGCCTTCCTCACGGGCGACCTGTTCAACCTGTTCGTGTTCTTCGAGGTGCTGCTGGCCGCCAGCTACGGCCTGCTGCTGCACGGCGGCGGCATCGCGCGCGTGCGCGCCGGCCTGCACTACATCGCGATCAACCTGTTCGCCTCGCTGCTGTTCCTCATCGGCGTGGCGCTGCTGTATGGGGTCACCGGCACGCTGAACATGGCCGACATCGCCGACAAGCTCAGCCTGGTGGCCGATCGCGACCGCGGCCTGCTGCACGCGGGCGCGGCCATCCTGGCCATCGCCTTCCTGGCCAAGGCCGCGCTGTGGCCGCTCAACTTCTGGCTACCGCCGGCCTACGGCGCGGCCAGCGCGCCGGCGGCCGCGGTGTTCGCCATCCTCACCAAGGTGGGCGTGTACGCCGTGCTGCGGCTGTGGACGCTGTGCTTCCCCGCCGACGCCGGCAGCTCGGCCGGCTTCGGCGGCACGGTGCTGATCTGGGGCGGCCTGGCCACGCTGGCCTTCGGCGCCATCGGCATGCTGGCCTCGCAGCAGCTCAACCGCCTGGCCGGCTTCAGCGTGATCGCGTCCTCCGGCACGCTGATCGCGGCCATCGGCTTCGATGCACCCGCGCTCAGCAGCGGGGCGCTGTTCTACCTGGCCAGCTCCACCCTGGCCGGCTGCGCGCTGTACCTGCTGGTGGAGCTGCTGGAGCGCGCGCGCCAGGTGCCGGAGGGCCCCGAGGACTGGGACGACGGCAACTACGCGCTGCCGGCCTTCCTGGACGCCGAGCCGCCGCGCGGCATCAACCTCGACGACAACGAGGAAGAGCTGATCGGCCGCGCCATTCCGGCCGCGCTGGCCTTCCTCGGCGTGGCCTTCACCCTGTGCGCCATGGTGATCGCCGGCCTGCCGCCGTTCTCGGGCTTCGTCAGCAAGCTGGCCATGCTGGGCGCGCTGCTCGAGCTGCGCGGCGCCGCGGCCTGGACGCTGTTCGCGCTGCTCATCGTGTCGGGCCTGTTCGCGGCCATTTCGCTCATGCGCGTGGGCATGCGCCACTTCTGGACCACGCAGGACCGGCCCGCGCCGCGCCTGCGCGTGGCCGAGACCCTGCCCATCGCCGCGCTGCTGGGCGCGTCCCTGCTGATGGTGGGCCAGGCCGAAACCGTGCTGGGCTACACCCGCGCCATGGCCGACGCGCTGCACGAGCCGCAGCGCTACATCGACGCGGTGCGCGGCGCGATCACCGTCCCGCATCCCACCGTTCGCGGAGGCACGCCATGAAGCGCCCCACCGATGCACCGTCGCCCGCGGCGCCGAAACGGGCGCGGTCAGGCGTCCGGGCGGCGCTCATGCCGTCTCCCTGGCTGTCGCTGGGCCTGTTCGGCGGCTGGCTGCTGCTCACGCGCAGCCTGGGCTGGGGCCAGATCGGGCTGGGCCTGCTGGTGGCGGTGGTGGTGCCGCTGCTGATGGCGCCGCTGCGCCCCACGCCCGGCCCGCTGCGGCACTGGGGCACGCTGATCCGCCTCATCCTGCGCGTGGGCCGCGACGTGGTGCGCTCGGCGATCGACGTGGCGCTGGGCGTCGCGCACTCGCGGCGCGACCCGCCGCGCGGGCGCTTCGTGGTGATCCCGCTGGACCTGCGCAACGTGCACGGCCTGGCGGCGCTGTCCATGATCACCGCCGTGATCCCCGGCACCGTGTGGTGCGAACTCGCGCCCGACTGCGCGGCGCTGCTGCTGCACGTGTTCGACCTGGACGACGAAGCGGCCTTCATCGCCCACTACAAGGCCGACTACGAGCTGCCCCTGAAGGAGGTTTTTGGATGAACAAGGCACGGCCGCCCGAAGCGGCTCGCACCGCAGCACGCTGCGCGGAGGTTTCCCCATGAGTTCCCTGCTGACGACGGCGATCACCGCCACCGTGGTGATGTACCTGCTGGCCATGGGGCTGGGCCTGGCGCGGCTGCTGCGCGGCCCCAGCGCGCAGGACCGCGTGCTGGCGGTCGACTTTCTCTACGTGGTGGG
Organism: Hydrogenophaga sp. 70-12; assembly: GCF_001897365.1. Classification (NCBI taxonomy): domain Bacteria; kingdom Pseudomonadati; phylum Pseudomonadota; class Betaproteobacteria; order Burkholderiales; family Comamonadaceae; genus Hydrogenophaga; species Hydrogenophaga sp. 70-12. The sequence goes on along the minus strand of NZ_MKSS01000085.1, from coordinate 10,760 downwards.
CATGCTGGTGATGCTGGTGCTGGCCATCCGCTACGACAGCGACATGTACTTCGAGGGCGCGCTGCTGATGGTGCTGTTCGGCTTCGTCGGCTCGGTGGCGCTGGCCAAGTTCCTGCTGCGCGGGGAGGTCATCGAATGAGCGCCGCCGGACCGCTCCCAAGGCGCTCAGCCCCGCAGTGCGCGGCACGGAGGGTCGTGCAATGAACCTGGCCGACATCCCTCCCTGGACCGAGATTCTGGTCGCCGCGCTGCTGTTGGCCAGCGGCGTGGTGGTGCTGGTGGCGGCGCTGGGCCTGTGGCGCCTGCCCGACTTCTTCCTGCGCATGCACGCGCCAGCGCTGGCCTCCACGCTGGGGGCCTGGATCGTCACCCTGGCGTCCATCGTGCACTTCACCGCGCACGCCGAGGGCCTGGCCCTGCACGTGTGGCTGATCATCATCGTGCTGTCCATCACCGCACCGGTCACCACCATCGTGCTGGCGCGCGCGGCGCTGTTCCGCCGCCGCCAGGCCGGCGACCCACTGCCTCCCCCACTGGCGGGACGGCGCTGAACGGGCGTGCCCGGCTTCGGCGCAGAATCTCGACCCATGGCACTCGACGACCCCGACGGCACCCCGCAGCGCCTGGCGCTGGGCTCGGGGCTGGACGCCCTGCCCACCGAGCTGCACCGCCTGGTGCTCACGCTCAACCTGGCCGACGGCAGCGGCGAGGGCCTGGGCCGCTGCGTGGAAGACCTGCTGCACCTGTCGGACAACACCATCCGCGTGGAGCAGCTCACCGCGGGCGTGTACTTCGCCTTCAGCGGGCTGGACCGCGACCCGCGCCAGGTGCACACCATCCCCGAGTGCCGCGACATGCTGCGCGCCCTGCACGAGCGCTGGCCGTACTGGCTGCACTTCCTGGCGCCAGTGCCCGAGCTGTGGACGGTGCTGCTGCTGTGCCTGCTGCCGCTGGGGCCGGGCGTGCGCCTGCCCAACGGCCGCATCGGCCACGAGCTGGACCGCAAGGCCCTGAAGAACCTGATGCTGGACCTGACCATCGCCCTCAACGACCTGCACGAGCAGCACAAGGTGAAGCTGGCCGACCGCCAGCGCATCTTCAAGGCCGCGATGCAGGCGATCGAGCAGGCGACGGGCTCGCGGGTCTGAGCCCGTGCGGCCGCGCGCTCAGTCCAGCGGCAGATCGAAGTGCATGACGTCCTCGCGCACACCGAGCTTGGTGTACAGCGCGATCGCAGGTTCGTCGCCGTGGTCGGCCTGCACATACACCACCCAGGCGCCGCGCTCGCGCGCGATGGCGCGCAAGTGGTCGATGAGTTGCGTGGCGATGCCCTGGCGGCGGTGTGCCTCGGCCACGGCCAGGTCGTACAGGTAGACCTCGCGGCGGCGGCGTTCCAGCTTGTCGAGCTCGTAGGCCACCAGACCGCCGACCACCGCCGCGCCATCGAGGGCCACCAGCGCGATCAGGCCCGGGCGGCCCAGGGCCTCGCGCGCCCAGGCCTCGTCGGGCGGGGCGCCCGTGTAGGTCTCGTCGTCGCCAAAGGCCTCGGCGAACATCGCGTTCAGGCGCAGCAGCAGGGCGTGGTCATCCGGTCCGAGCCGGTGCAGGGTGGGGGCCGCCATCTCAGGCCCCCGCCGCCTGGGCGTGGCAGGCGCAGGCCTCGCCATGCGCGGCCGACACCAGCTCGTCCAGGATGCCGCAGCTCGAACCGTCCTCGCCGTCCTGGCAGCGCTCGCGCAGGCGCAGCAGCTGCTTTTCCAGCGCGCGCAGGCTCTTGAGTCGGGCGCGCACGCGCGCCAGTTGCTCGTCCACCAGGCCGTCCACGTGGCGGCAGTGCGAATCGGGGTCGTCCAGGAAACCCAGCAGGCGCTGCACGTCGGCCAGGGGCATGTCCAGCGCGCGGCAGTGGCGGATGAAGGCCAGGCGCTCCAGGTGCTCGGTGGCGTAGTCGCGGTAGCCGTTGTCGCGCCGCGCGGGCTCGGGCAGCAGGCCCTGCTTCTCGTAGTAGCGGATGGTTTCGATGTCGACGCCGGTGGCGCGGGAGAGGTCCTTGATCTGCATGGCCGGGCTCCTGGTAGCGGTGGCTGACACTGTAGCCACTTCAGGGTGGGCCGGGGCATTTCAAGGCCCTGCGGGCGCTCTGGTCCAATCGGGCCGGGCCCATCGCGCCCGTCCCCGATGAAAACCCTGCTGCTCTACATCGCCACCGCCCTGGCCGAGATCCTCGGCTGCTTCCTGCCCCTGCTGTGGCTGCGCCAGCAGGCCGCCGGCTGGTGGGCGCTGCCGCTGGCGGCGCTGAGCCTGGCGGTCTTCGTGTGGCTGCTCACGCTGCACGACGCGCCGTCGGGGCGGGTGTACGCGGCCTACGGCGGCGTGTACGTGAGCGTGGCCATCGCCTGGCTGTGGGCCGTGGACGGCGTGCGGCCCAGCGCCTGGGACGTGGCGGGCGTGGCGATCGCGCTGGCGGGCATGGCGCTGATCGCGTTCCAGCCGCGCTGAGGCCACACGCGCGCGAAAAGGCGGCGGCGGGCCTTTGGCATGATGGGCGCAGTGCGGCGCCCTTTTGCCGCGAAGGACCTTGGCATGAACCACCCCATCGTGATCGTCGGCGGCGGCGCCGGCGGCCTGGAACTCGCCTGCAAGCTGGGCCGTCAGTTGGGCCCCGAGCGCGTGACCCTGGTCGACCGCCAGCTCTTCCACATCTGGAAGCCCTCGCTGCACGAGGTGGCCGCCGGCACGCTGGACATCCACCAGGAGGGCCTGTCGTACGAGATGCTGGCGCACGACAACCGCTTCACCTTCTGCCTGGGCGCGTTCAAGGGCCTGAACGCCGGGCAGCGGATGATCACCGTGGACGCCGTGCACGACGAGCACGGCGAGCTGCTCATCCCCGAGCGCACGCTGGTCTATGGCCAGCTGGTGCTGGCGCTGGGCAGCACCGCCAACCATTTCAACGTGCCCGGCGCGGCCGAGCACACCATGTCGCTCAACCAGCCGGCCGACGCCGAGCGTTTCCGCCAGCGCATGCTCAAGCTGCTGACGGCGGCCGAACTGCGCAAGAGCGCGGGCGTGGAGGCGGCGGTGCGCGTGGTCATCATCGGCGGCGGCGCCACCGGCGTGGAGCTGGCGGCCGAGCTGCGCGAGGCCAGCCAGGTGCATACGCGCTACGGCTTTCGCCGCCTCGACGGCCTGCGCGACGTGCAGCTCACCCTGATCGAGGGCGCGGACCGCATCCTGGCGCCGCTGCCGGAGCGCGTGTCGGCCTCGGCCACGGCCTTGCTGCGCGAACGCGCGGTGAACGTGGTCACGTCCTGCCGCGTGGCCGGCGTGGCGCCCGACGCCGTGACCGACACCGAGGGCCGCCGCTTTCCCGCCGACCTGGTGGTCTGGGCCGCGGGCATCAAGGCGCCGGCGCTGCTGGGCGAGCAGGGTCTGCCGGTGACCCGCTCAGGCCAGGTGGAGGTGGAGCCCGACCTGCGCGTGAAGGGCCAGGAGGCCATCCATGCGCTGGGCGATTGCGCGGCCTGCGTCCTGCCGGGTGGCGGCCTCGTGCCACCGCGCGCGCAGGCGGCGCACCAGCAGGCCAGCTACCTGGCCAAGCGCCTGCGCCAGCTGGCCGAAGGCCGCCCGCCCGGCCAGGCGCCATACCGCTACCACGACCACGGCTCGCTGGTGTCGCTGGGCACCCAGAGCTCGGTGGGCAGCCTCATGGGCAAGCTGTTCGGCCCGAGCTGGTTCGTGCAGGGCCTGTTGGCGCGGGTGATGTACACCAGCCTGCACCTGATGCACCACCAGGCGGTGCTGGGCACGGCGCGCACGGCCACGCTGGCGGTGGCGCGCTTCCTGGTGAAGCGCGCGACGCCGCTGGTGAAGCTGCACTGAGCGGCGGGGCGGCGCTCAGGCGCTGCGCTTGAACATCGCCAGCAGGCCGCCCGCGACCACGAACAGCGTGCCGAACACACGGTTGAGCGCGCGGATGTGCGCGGTCGACTTGAGCGTGCGCAGCAGGCGTGCGGCCAGCGCCGTGTAGCCCGCCATCACCACCAGGTCGGTGAAGCCCAGGGTCAGGCCGATCACCAGGTACTGCGGCGCCAGCGGCTGCGCCAGGTCGAGGAACTGCGGCACCACGGCCAGCAGGAAGACCGTGCCCTTGGGGTTGAGCGCGTTGATGATCCAGCCGCGCGCGATGAGGTCGCGCGCGCGCCGGCTGGTGGCCGCCTCGTCGCCGCTGGCCAGGGGCCGCGCGGGCGCCCGCCATTGCTGGATGCCCAGCCACACCAGGTAGGCCACGCCGGCCCACTTGACGACCAGGAAGGCGGTGCTGGACGCCGTGACCAGCGCGCCCAGGCCCACCGAGACCACCAGCATCTGCGTCCAGATGCCCAGCACCAGGCCCAGGGTGGTGAGGTAGCCGCGGCGGAAACCGTGCGAGAGCCCGGCGCTCATGGCGGCCACGGCACCCGCGCCCGGCGAGATGCTGATGGCCCAGGAGGCGGCGAAGAAGGCGAGCCAGGTGGCGAATTCCATGGTGGATGCTCGGTGGAAGGCGAAGCCGGTAATGCTAGCGCCAGGCGGTCGGCCCCGCGCGGCCATGGGTCGCCGCCCGGGCCCGATTCAGTGCAGGCGCAGCTTGAACTGCAGCACCACCGCGCCGTCCACGTCCTTCATCGAGGGAATGAGACCCAGGTTGACGCCGAAGCGCCGGCCTTCGATGGAGGCCATGGGCAGGGCGGCGAAAAAGGTGCCGCCGCGCTTCATCGCCGGGTAGCCATTCATGAGGCCGACCGCCGCGCCCAGCTTGACCGGGCCCAGGCTCCAGGGCTGCCAGTTGGCCGCCAGGTACTGGGAATGCTTGCCGACGCTGTTGTCGTACACACCGGCCATGTACGACAACTCGGGCGAAGTGCGCCACTCGATACCGAAGCCGAAGTTGCGCTCGTTGTGGTACTTGCTGCGGTCGAAGTGGCGCGAAAAGCCGCCCACGTTGATCCAGATCTGGGCCGCTGGGGTGGCCGGCGCCGGGGGCGCAGCCCCATCCGGGGCGGCAAGGGCCAGCAGCGGCAGGCCCAGCGCCAGCACCAGCACCGAACGGGCCGGGCACCGGCCAGACAAGCGGGGGAAACGCACCAACATGGTTGACCTCGAACACGGCGGCTCCGGTGGAGCCCTGGCCATGTTCTCGGCCGATCAGGCGGTGCGCTGAATGCCGCCGATCGGGCGCTGTACGGCCCGACCGTGACATGCTGATGACTTTCCTGGTCTCAGCGGCGGCGCGGCGTCGCCGGGCCTCGGCCTTCCAGGTGGCGGAAGTTGATGCGGCCTTTGGTCAGGTCGTAGGGCGACAGCTCCAGCGACACACGGTCACCCGCGAGGATGCGGATGTGGTTCTTCTTCATCTTGCCGGCGGAATAGGCAATGAGCTGGTGCCCGTTGTCCAGGGTGACGCGAAAACGCGTGTCGGGCAACACCTCGTTGACGATACCCATCATGTCGATCAGTTCTTCCTTGGCCATGCGGTTCCTTTCCAGAGACGGCCACGCGCCAACAAGCCATCGCGCGACCGCCGGGCGGCCACGGGGCAGGGGAGCGTGAAAAAGGCCATCAGGGCGATGGCCAGCGGCAGGCCCGGGGCGGGAGTCCGGGCGGGCGCGCTGAGGAGCGCGCGAAACCTGAGAATTCTACCGGCCTGGGCTCAACGGTGCTCGGGCAGCTCGATCTTGACCTCGAGCACGTCGAGGTTGTCCTGGCGCTCGAGCTGGACCTTGATGTCGTCGGGATTGATGCGGATGTACTTGCCAATCACCGCCACCAGCTCGCGCTGCAGCGCGGGCAGGTAGTCGGGCTCGGCGGCGCTGCGACCGGAACGCTCGTGCGCCAGGATGATCTGCAAGCGCTCCTTGGCGACCGAAGCGGTTTTTTTCTTCTCACCCAGCAGGAAAGACAGCAGGGACATGCCTTATTTCCCTCCGAACAGGCGCTTGAAGAAGCCGGATTTTTCGGCTTCGATGAAGCGCAGCGGCTTGTCCTTGCCGAGGAAGCGGTCGATCACGTCGCCGTAGGCCTCGGCCACGTCGCTGCCCTTGAGGTGGATCGCCGGCGTGCCCTGGTTGGACGCGGTCAGCACCGATTCGCTCTCGGGGATCACGCCGATCAGCGGGATGCGCAGGATGTCCTGGATGTCCTGCAGCGAGAGCATCTGGCCGTCGGCCACGCGGCTGGGGTTGTAGCGCGTGATGAGCAGGTGCTCCTTGATGGCTTCCTTGCCCTCGATGGCGCGGCGCGTCTTGCTGGAGAGCATGCCCAGGATGCGGTCGGAATCGCGCACGCTGGACACCTCGGGGTTGGTCACCACCAGGGCCTCGTCGGCGTAGTGCATGGCCATGAGCGCTCCGGATTCGATGCCGGCCGGCGAGTCGCAGACGATGTAATCGAAGCCCATGCCCGAGAGCTCGTCGAGCACGCGCTTGACGCCGTCTTGGTTGAGGGCGTCCTTGTCGCGCGTCTGGCTGGCGGCCAGGATGTACAGGTTGTCGACCTGCTTGTCCTTGATGAGCGCCTGGTTGAGGTTGGCCTCGCCCTGGATGACGTTGATCAGGTCGTAGACCACGCGGCGCTCGCAGCCCATGATGAGGTCGAGGTTGCGCAGGCCGACGTCGAAGTCGATGACCGCGGTCTTGTGACCGCGCAGGGCCAGGCCGGTGGCAAAACTCGCGCTGGTGGTGGTCTTGCCCACCCCGCCCTTGCCGGACGTGACGACGACGATTCGGGTCATGGAATGGCTCCGTGGATTCGGTGGTTCGGTTTCAGGTGGACAGGGCGTCGATGACGAGGCGGTCGCCGTCGGCAGTGCTGTGCAAGCGCACCTGGGCGGGCCGGCCCAGCAGGGCCTGCGGCAGCGGCACCTCGCTGGTGCGGTAGACGCCCGCGATGGAAATCAGCTCGGGCGCCATGGCCAGGGAAAAGATGCGCGCCTGCGCGTGGCCGCGCGCGCCGGCCATGGCCTTGCCACGCAGCGGGGCATAGACGTGGATGTGGCCATCGGCGATGACCTCCGCGCCTGGGTTCACCATGGCCATGACCACCAGGTCGCCACCGCGCGCGTAGACCTGTTGGCCGGAGCGCAGGGGCTTGTCGATGACCAGGGCGCCCGGCGCGGGCACCGGCGGAGGCGGCGCAACGGCCACCGGGGCCGCACTGGCGGACGGCGCCGGCGCGTGGCCCTGGCGGGTGAGCAGCGGCGCGTCGGCCAGCGGCAGGCCGGCGGCCTGGGCGGCGGCGCGCTGGGCCTCGCTGGCCGCGTTCACGGCCACCGGGCGCAGGCGGTGCGCGCGCAGCAACTCGCTCACCTGCATCAGGTCGGGCAGGGCTTGCTCGCCGCTCAGGCCTTGCAGGTCGATGAGCAGCGGGTCGTGGTCGAAAAACTCGGGCTGGTCGCCGTAGCGCTGGCCGAACTCGCGGCGCAGCAACTCCATGTCGCCCGACTTGAGCAGCAGCGCCAGCAGCGGCAGGTGAACGCTCTTGAGATCGAAGCTGGCGGGCGCTTGGCCGCCGAGGGACACGGGCATTGCGAAAGGCGGGCGGGCGAAAGCCGCGCAGTGTAGCAGCGGGTGCCGAGGCCTTTCGTGAGCAACTGTCACCAGACTTTGGAACAAAGCTGTGGGTAATTCTGGAACAAGCCATGACTTGTCCACAGGAACGGCGGGCATTCGCGGTTTGTCCCCATTCGGGGTTCACGTTTGGCCGGGTGCTTCACACAGACTTGTCAGGATCGAAAAATCCTTGTCGCCAAAGGACAAGGGGCGCTTGTCCACAGAAGACAGCGCCCCTTATCTACTACCACTAATTTAAGTAATTGATTCAGTAGGAAGAAGTCAGAGGCGGGGTTGGCGCGGTTCGCCATGGCTTTTGAAGCCCTGGCCGCCGTGCCCCATGCGGTCGAAACGCTCCATGGGGCCGCGATGGCCCGCATGGCGCATGCCGCCCAGGCCCATGCCGCGCTGCGCGTCGAAGGCCTTTTGCTGCGGGGGCGTGAGCTGGGCGTAGAAGCGGCGGATCGCATCGTGGCGTTGCGCCACCTGGCGGTCGCGCTCGGCCTTCAGGGCGTCCAGGCGGTCCAGGCGCTGGGGCGTGCTGAGCTTGGCCCAGTCCTCGCGGTTGGGGCGTTCACCCGCAGGCCGGGGGGTGGGCTTCATCTTCGCGACGAAATCGTTCCAGGCCGCTTCCTGTTCGGGGCGCAGCTGCAGGCTGTCCTTCAGGCGGGATTGGTGCTCGGCCATGCGCTGCTGCAGGCGCTCCATGCGCTGGGCGTGGCGCTGCGGGTCGTGGCGGGGGGCTTGCGCCTGGGGTTGGGCGGCGCTGGCGGCGGGGGCCGGCTGGGCCGGCGCGCCGACGCCTTGGGCGACGGCGGTGAAGGACAGGGCCGTGATGGCGGTGGCAGCGGCGGTGACGGCAAAGGCGCGGCGGCTGAACGAGGGTTTCATGGGCACTCCTTGGTACGGTGGGACCACCGGCTGGTGGCGTGGGTCTCACTGTGGGCGGGATCTGTGCAGCAAAGTGGCAGGCTCTGTGTGGTTCTTGTAAAGATCCTTGTCGGCGCCGCCGCCGAGGTCGTCCAGGATGGGGCAGTCGGGCCGGTCGTTGCCAGGGCAGCGGACCACCAGGTCTTCCAGGGTGCGGCGCATCGCTTCCAGGGCGGCGATGCGCTCGGCCAGGTCGCCGATGTGCTTTTGCGCGATGCGCTTGACGGTGTCGCTGCTGCGCCGCCGGTTGTGCCAGAGGTTCACCAGGTCGCGGATCTCGTCGAGCGTGAAGCCCATGTCGCGCGCGCGGCGGATGAAACGCAGCGTGTGCACGTCGGATTCGGCGTATTGGCGGTAGTTGCTGTCGGTGCGCCGCACCTCGCCGAGCAGGCCCAGGCCTTCGTAGTGGCGCAGCATCTTGGGCGAGATGCCGCTGAGCTGCGCGGCCTGGCCGATGTTGACTGGCCAGGCGGTGGTGCGGGTGTCCATCAGGCCGCCACCGCGTAGCCTTCTTCGCGGATGGCCGCAGCGATCTTCTCGCGCGACTGGCTGCTGTGCACCTCGACGCGGTTCTGTGGCCGGTCGATGCGCACCTCGGCTTGGGGGTCGATCTGCTTGATGGCGTTGGTGACGCTGCGTTCGCAGTGGCCGCAGGTCATGCCTTGCACGGTAAAGGTCTGGTTCATGGAGAGGCTCCTGTGTTGGGATAGAAGCATTCTCAAGCTTGACACGGTGTCAAGGTCAAGCGCGCGGTTTTGGGGCGCGGAGGCCTTGACCTGCATCAAGGCGCGTGCGGGCGTCGCGTGGGAAGCTGCGCGGGTTCCACCCTCGAGGAGATCCGCCATGAAATCCGACGCCCTGCGCACCGTCCGGGACGAACACGCCAGCCTGTCGGCGATGCTGCGCTCGATGCTGGTGATGATCGATCGAGGCCCCGAGACCGATGGCCCCGAGCGCTTCTTCGATGTGCTGCGGGCCATGCTGTTCTACATCGGCGAGTTTCCCGAGAAGCTGCACCACCCGAAGGAGTCGGACCTGCTGTTTCCACGCGTGGCGCGCGCCGCGCCGCACACGTTGGAGACCATCCAGCGCCTGGAAAAGGAGCACATGGGCGGCGAGGACCGCGTGCGCGAGTTGGTGCACCTGCTGATGGCCTGGGAGTACCTGGGCGAGCCCCGGCGCCAGGCTTTCGTGGACGAAGCCCAGGCCTACGTGCGCTTCTACCTGGCCCACATGAAGCTGGAGGAGCAGGTGGTGCTGCCGGCGGCGGAGCAACTGCTGGACGAAGCCGACCGCCGCGCGCTGGACGCCGCCTTCTCCAGCCATGTGGACCCGCTGAGCCCCGAGGGCCAGCGCGACCCGGCCTTTGACCGCCTGTTCACGCGCATCGTGCGGCTCGCGCCCTCACCCGTGGGCGTGGGCTGAGGTTCAGGTGGCGAGCGCCGCGAGCAGCTCGTCGAACACCGACAGCAGGCGTTCCACGTCGGCGGGCGTGGTGGCCGGGCTGGCAAGCATCATGCAGTGGAAGGGCGTGAGCAGCACGCCGCGGTTGAGCATGAACAGGTGGGTGAAGGATTCGAGCGCGCCCTGGGCGTGTTCACGAACGTCCTGGGCCTGGCGCGGGGTGCGCGGCATGAACTGCAGCTCGAGGCGGGCGCCGAGGCGCGTCACGGTCCAGGGCCGGTGGGCGGCGTGCAGGCGCTTGAGCAGGCCGTCCTGCAGCAGCGCGGCGATGGCCAGCATGTGCGCGTAGTTGGCCTCGGTGTGCAGGTGGGTGAGCGCCGCCTCCAGCGCGGCCAGGGTCAGCGGATTGCCCGACAGCGTGGTGCCGATGCCGCTGTGGCCTTCGGGTGCGCTGTCCTTGGCGCGCGCCATGCGCTGCGCGAGTTCGGCCGTCACGCCATAGACCGCGCAGGGCAGGCCGCCGGCCACGGCCTTGCCCACCACCAGGGCGTCGGGGTTCAGTTCGTGGGCGCGCGCGTAGCCGCCGAGCGCGGTGGAGAGGGTGTGCGTCTCGTCCACCACGAACAGCGTGCCGCGGCGGCGGCAGAGCTCGCGCGCGACGGGCCAGAAGCCCCGGTTGGGGGGCACCAGGCCGAAGTTGGTGAGCGCGGGTTCGGCCAGCAGGCAGGCCACGTCGCCGCGCGACAGCGCCGCCTCCAGCGCGGCCAGGTCGTTGAAGGGCACCACGCGGGTGAAGGCGTGGTGGTTGTGCACCTGGCCCAGCACCGAAGGGCGGCG
>NZ_MKSS01000084.1:0-3662 GCF_001897365.1 Hydrogenophaga sp. 70-12 | reverse complement strand
AGGCCGATGGTCAGGCCCGCGAGCGCGAGGTACATCACCATCATCAGCGCCTTGCGGCCGATGGCGCGGCGCACGCCACCGCTGTAGGACGCGGCGCCGCGGTGGAACACGCGGTTGAAGGCGCGGAAGAAGCCGCCGAACACGCGGTCCATGCCACGCGTGAGCGCGTCCTTCGGTTCGCGGTGGCCCCTGAGCAGCAGGGCCGCGAGCGCGGGCGACAGCGTGAGCGAGTTGATCGCCGAAATCACCGTGCTGATGGCGATGGTCACCGCGAACTGCTTGTAGAACTGGCCGGTGAGGCCGCTGATGAAGGCCAGCGGAACGAACACGGCCACCAGCACCAGGGCGATGGCGACGATGGGCCCCGAGACCTCGCGCATGGCGCGGTAGGTGGCCTCGCGCGGGCTCAGGCCCGCTTCGATGTTGCGCTCCACGTTCTCCACCACCACGATGGCGTCGTCCACCACGATGCCGATGGCCAGCACCAGGCCGAACAAGGACAGCGCGTTGATGGACAGGCCCAGCAGGTGAAGCACCGCGAAGGTGCCCACCACCGAGACCGGCACCGCCAACAGGGGAATGATGGAGGCGCGCCAGGTCTGAAGGAACAGGATCACCACCAGCACCACCAGGGCGATGGCTTCCAGCAGGGTGGTGATGACCGAGTCGATGGAGGCGCGCACGAACTGCGTGGGGTCGTAGGCGATGCGGTACTCCACGCCCTCGGGCATGTGCTGCTGCAACTCGGCCATGGTGGCGCGCACCTGGGCCGAGATTTCCAGCGCGTTGGAGCCCGGGGCCTGGAACACGCCCATGCCCACGGCGGGCTGGTTGTTCAGCAGCGAGCGCAGCGAGTAGTCGGCCGCGCCCATCTCCAGGCGGGCCACGTCGCGCAGGCGCGTCACCGCGCCGTCGGTGCCGGTCTTGACGATGATGTCGCCGAACTCCTGCTCGGTCTGCAGGCGGCCCTGCGCGTTGACCGAGAGCTGCAGGTCCACGCCCGGCAGGCCGGGCGAGGCACCCACCACGCCGGCGGCGGCCTGCACGTTCTGGCCGCGGATGGCGGCCACCACGTCGCCGGCCGACAGGCCGCGCTGCGCCACCTTCTGCGGGTCGAGCCAGACGCGCATGGCGTAGTCGCCGCCGCCGAAGATTTGCACCTGGCCGACGCCTTCGATGCGGGCCAGCCGGTCCTTCACGTTGAGCACCGCGTAGTTGCGCAGGTAGTTGATGTCGTAGCGGTCGTTGGGCGAGACCAGGTGCACGACCATGGTGATGTCGGGCGAGCTCTTGACGGTGGTCACGCCCAGGCGGCGCACCTCCTCGGGCAGGCGCGGCTCGGCCTGCGAGACGCGGTTCTGCACCAGCTGCTGGGCCTTGTCGGGGTCGGTGCCGAGCTGGAAGGTCACGGTCAGCGTCATCACGCCATCGGTGGTGGCCTGGCTGCCCATGTAGAGCATGCCCTCGACGCCATTGATGGATTCCTCCAGCGGCGTGGCCACGGTCTCGGCGATCACCTTGGGGTTGGCGCCCGGGTACTGGGCGCGCACCACCACGGAGGGCGGCACCACCTCGGGGTACTCCGAGATCGGCAGGCCACGCAGGGCGACCAGGCCGGCGATGACGATCAGCAGCGAGAGCACGCCCGCGAAGATCGGCCGGTCGATGAAGAATTTGGACAGGTTCATGGGAGGTCTGTTTCTGCGGCGCGCCTCAGGGCTGCTTGGCCGCGAGTTCCTGCGCGTCGCTGGTGACGCGCGCCTGGTTCATGGGGACGGGTTGCGGCTGCACCAGCGCGCCGGGGCGCACGCGCTGCAGGCCGTTGACGACGATGCGCTCGCCCGCCTTCAGGCCGCTCAGCACGCTGCGCAAGCCATCCACCGACGCGCCCAAAGCCACCTCGCGGTACTCGGCCTTGTTGTCTTGGCCCACCACCAGCACGAACTTCTTGTCCTGGTCGGTGCCGATGGCGCGTTCGCTCACCAGCAACTGGTGCGCGCTGCGTGGCTGCGCCATGCGGATGCGCGCGAACTGGCCCGGCATGAGCGTGCCGTCGGCGTTGTCGAAGACGGCGCGCACGCGCACCGTTCCGCTGCGCGGATCGACCTGGTTGTCGATGAGTTGCAGCCGGCCGGTGAAGGGCGTGTCGGCGTCGCCGGCCGTGCCCATGCGAACGGGGATGCGCTCGAGCGAGCGGCGCGCGCTGGCGCCGCCCTGGTTCAGGCCCTGCAGTGCGCGCGCCACGGTCTGTTCGTCGGCGTCGAAGCTGGCGTAGATCGGGTTGACCGACACCAGCGTGGTGAGCACCGGCGCGCCCGGTCCGGCCGCGACGAGGTTGCCCGCGGTCACATCGACTTTGCCGATGCGCCCGGCCACCGGCGCGCGCACCTGGGTGTAGCCCAGATTGAGGCGGGCGGCCTGTACCTGGGCGCGCGCGGCCTGCAGGTTGGCCTCGGCTTCGCGCAGCGCGTTCTGGCGGTCGTCGAGCTCGCGCTGGGCAATGGCCTTGTCCTGCCAGAGCCGCTGCGAGCGCGCGAACTCGCCGCTGGCATGGCTCAGGCGGGCCTGCGCGGCGCTGGCCTGCGCCTCGGCCCGTGCCACCTCTGCCTCGTAAGGCGCGGGGTCGATGGAGACCAGCAGCGCGCCTTTGGCCACCAGCGCGCCCTCCCGGAAGTGCGTGGCCAGCACGGCGCCCGCCACACGCGAGCGGACTTCCACGCGCTCCACCGCTTCCAGGCGGCCGGAGAACTCGTCCCAGAGGGTGGCGTCGCTTTCGGCGACGGTGGCGACCGACACCGGCAGGGGCGGCGGTGCCGCATCGGCGGGCGCGCTGGCTTGCGCGGTCATGGCCTGTTGCGCGATCGCGAACGCGGCGGCTGAGATCGCGGCCAGCGCGGCGATGGGCAGCCAGATGCGACCCAGGGACGAAGGCTTGGTGGACGGGCGGGACATGGTCTGATCCTTTTTGAGGGTGAGCAAAGCCATCCCCGGCGTGTGGCCGGGGATGGCGTCGGGAGAACGGGGGGAGGGGTGCGGGCGTCCGTCAGGACGGTGGCGGCGGCGTGGCGGCCTGCAAGAAGGCGCGCAGGTGTTCCCGTGCCTCGTGGGCACAGGGACATTCCGCCGTCAGCGGCTCGCCAGCGAGTCGGGCCAGCCCGTGTCGATGCCGAGCACATGGGCCCGCACGGCGATGCCGGCGCCGCGCAGGCGCTCGGCGTAGGCCAGGGCCTCGTCGCGCATGGGGTCGTCGGCGCCTGTGAGCACCAGCGCGGGCGGCAGACCCGCCAGGCGCTGGGCCAGGCCGGGCACGGCGTAGGGATGCTCGGCGTCCATGGGGCCGCGCAGGTACTGTTGCCAGCCATGCGCCCATTTGCATTCCACGCACTCGCCAAGGCTCTCGCGCAGCGAGGCGGTGGCGTTGCACGGGTCCAGCATGGGCGCCACCAGGATCTGCCCGGCCAGCGGGGGGTGGGCGCGGTCACGCGCCATCAGCGCGGTGGCGGCCGCGAGGTTGCCGCCGGCTTCTTCGCCGGCCACGAACAGGGGAGCGTCCTTGCCAGCCAGGCGCGGGCGCTGCTTGTGCAGCCACTCCAGCGCGGCGTAGCCGGCCTCCAGCGCTTCGGGAAAGCGGTGCGCGGGCGCCAGCGGGTAGGCCAGCGAGG
>NZ_MKSS01000083.1:0-3285 GCF_001897365.1 Hydrogenophaga sp. 70-12 | reverse complement strand
CTGGGCACGGCCTGCACGGCCGACCACGTGCAGAAGCTGTTCCGTTTCACCGACGCCGTGGTGTTCAGCTTCGACGGCGACGCCGCCGGCCGGCGCGCCGCGCGCAAGGCGCTGGACGCCGCCCTGCCCTGGGCCAGCGACACGCGCAGCGTGAAGTTCCTCTTCCTGCCCGCCGAGCACGACCCCGACAGCTTCATCCGCGAGCACGGCACCGAGGCCTTCGCCGCGCGCGTGAAGGAAGCCATGCCGCTGTCGCGCTTCCTGCTGGAGGCCGCCGGCGCCGACTGCGAGCTCGACACCGCCGAAGGCCGCGCGCGCATGGCCAGCCAGGCCCGCCCGCTGTGGAGCGCCTTGCCCGACGGCGCGCTCAAGAGCCAGCTGCTGGCCGACATCGCCCACACCGCCGCCCTGGACGCCCAGGACCTGCTGCGCCTGTGGGCACCGGCGGGCGGCCGCGGCCAGCCGGGCGGCGCCGCGCCGCGCCCGGCCCGCGCCCGCCAGGAACCGCGCGACCCCGACGGGGGCCCGGAACACGATCATGGGTACGAACACGGTGGCGGGTACGGGTCCGGTGCCCCGCGCCGCCGCCAGGGGCAGGCCGCCACCCAGCACGCCTGGCACGGCCGCTCGTCGGCGTCGCGCCGCGGCCTCATGAGCCGCGAAGACCGGGCCCTGGGCCTGCTGCTGTCGCATACCCCGTCCTGGGACCAGCTCTCCGCCGACGACCACCACCTGCTGGCCGAGTTGCCCGCACCGCACGGCCCCCTGTTCGCCTGGCTGGAGGCGCAACTGCACGAGCACGGCCACCAACCCTGGGCCGCCCTGCGCGAGGCCCTGCGCGGCCACGAACACGAGGCGCTGGCTTGCCAGCAGGTGGAGCGCTGCGCCCTGACCCCCGGCGCCGAGGAAGACGCCGAGGAACTGGGCGGCGTCATGCTGCGCCTGCGCATCGAGCACCTGAAGGCCCTGGAGGTCGAGGCCATCGCCCGCGCCGGCAGCGACCCGGCCGAACTGCGGCGTTATGCCGACATTCAGGCCCAGCGCAAGGCGCTGGAGCACCAGATCGGCGCCGCGCCGGTATAATCCTCGGTTGCACCGCAAGCGCGACAGCAGCACCTCCGGCACCGGCCCGGCCCTCCTGCAAGGGCTACATGGCAACACCGCCTGGCCACCCCGCCCTCCCCGGGCGCGCGGAACCCCGCAAGGACTGCACACCAAATGATCGCCCCACAGCTTGCAGGCCCGCCCGCACCGGCCCGTGGCGGGTGCCGTGCTCTTCCAAAACCACCGGTTGACCCCAAGTAGGGTTTTCTGGCGGCTGTTGGGTGTTCTGCCGGTTCCATCGACGTTTTTTTGAGGTTCCCATGCCCGCGAAGAAAGCCAGTCCGTCCGCTGCCGCCACCAAGACCGCCGCCAAGAAGGCCGCTCCGGCCAAAGCCCAACCGGTGGCCGCTCCCAAGAAAGCCCCCGCAGTGACGACCAAGACCACCCCCACCAAAGCCGCCGCCAAGGCCGCGCCAGCCAAGAAGGCTGCCGCCAAGACGACCGCCAGCAGCACCGCGAAAAAATCCAAGCCCGAGGCCCTGGCCGAGGAGTTGCTGGAAGGCGAAGCCCCCGCCAAGAAGAAACCTGGCCGTCCCGCCAAGGCTGCGGCCGACAAGCCCGCCGCCAAGCGCGGCCGCAAGCCCAAGGCCGACGCCAAGGGCAAGGGCGAGGACGATCTCGACGACGCCGACCTCGGTGACATCGACGAGGACCTGGTCGGCGACGACGTGCCCGAAGAGGCCAGCACCGAGGAAGCGCAGCCGGTCGAAAAGGCCAAGCCGCTGCGCATGAAGATCAGCAAGGCCAAGGAGCGTGCGCTGATGAAGGAATTCGGGCTGGACGAGACCGTCCTGTCCGAGGAGGAGGCGCGCGCCCGTCGCGAGCGTCTCAAGACCCTGATCAAGCTGGGCAAGACGCGCGGCTACCTCACGCACGGCGAGATCAACGACCACCTGCCCGACAAGCTGGTCGAGGCCGAGACCCTGGAAGTGGTGGTCTCGCTGCTCAACGACATGGGTGTGGCCGTCTACGAACAGACGCCCGATGCCGAGACCCTGCTGCTCAACAACACCGGCCCCACCGCCGCCACCGAAGAAGAGGCGGAAGAGGAAGCCGAAGCCGCCCTGTCCACGGTGGACAGCGAATTCGGTCGCACCACCGACCCGGTGCGCATGTACATGCGCGAAATGGGCACGGTGGAGCTGCTCACGCGCGAGGGCGAGATCGAGATCGCCAAGCGCATCGAAGGCGGCCTGCACAGCATGATGGAAGCGATCAGCGAATCGCCCGCCACCATCGCCGAGATCCTGGCCATGGCCGAGGAAATCCGCGAAGGCAAGGTCGTCATCTCCACCGTGGTGGACGGTTTCGCCGACGCCGACGAGGCCGACGACTACGTTGCCGAGGAAGACTTCGACGACTACGACGAGGCCGACGACGACGACGGCAAGGGCGGCTCCAAGGCCCTCACGCGCAAGCTCGAGGAACTCAAGCGCGAGGCGCTGGAGCGCTTCGACGCCATGCGCGGCATGTTCGAGAAGCTGCACAAGATCTACGACAAGGAAGGCTACGGCAGCCCCCACTACGCCAAGACGCAGCAGGCCATCACCGAGAAGCTGATGACCATCCGCTTCACGGCCAAGGCGATCGAGAAGCTGTGCAGCACGGTGCGCGGCCAGGTCGACGAGATCCGCAAGAAGGAGCGCGAACTGCGCCGCATCATCGTGGACAAGTGCGGCATGCCACAGGAGACCTTCATCAAGGACTTCCCGCCCAACCTGCTCAACCTCAAGTGGGTGGAGAAGCAGGCCGCCGCGGGCAAGCCCTGGAGCACGGTGCTCGAGCGCAACATCCCGCCGGTGCAGGAGCTGCAGCAGGGCCTGATCGACATCCAGAGCAGCGTGGTGGTGCCCATCGAGCACCTCAAGGACATCCACAAGCGGATGAACAACGGCGAGGCCTCCTCGCGCGACGCCAAGAAGGAAATGATCGAGGCCAACCTGCGCCTGGTGATCTCCATCGCGAAGAAGTACACCAACCGCGGCCTGCAGTTCCTGGACCTGATCCAGGAAGGCAACATCGGCCTCATGAAGGCGGTGGACAAGTTCGAATACCGCCGCGGCTACAAGTTCTCGACCTACGCCACCTGGTGGATCCGCCAGGCCATCACGCGCTCGATCGCCGACCAGGCGCGCACCATCCGCATCCCGGTGCACATGATCGAGACCATCAACAAGATGA
>NZ_MKSS01000082.1:0-18200 GCF_001897365.1 Hydrogenophaga sp. 70-12 | reverse complement strand
ATCGCGCCAGAAGCCCCAGAAGCCCCAGAAGCCCTGAAACGTCCGCTCGGCATTTGGGGTCGTCGCTGCTACATTCGAATTTACTTATGAATAAGACGGCCGCCCCCCACCCCCGTTCCCGTGTGCAAGCCACCAGCCACCCCATCGGCTGGCCCCGGCTGAAGCGCCGGGCGCGCGCCGCCCTGGGGGCACTGGCGGGCGCCTGGGCCCTGTCCGGCGCGCTGGCGCAAACGCCCGCGCCCCAGCCCCTGCCGGTCCAGCAGGTGGCGCCCGGCACCTGGCTGGCCCAGGGCGAGGCGGCCCTGGGCTCGCCGGCCAACCGCAACTTCATCTCCAACGCCGCCTTCGTCGTCACGCCCGAGGGCGTGGTGGTGATCGACGCGCTGGGCTCGCCCGCGCTGGCCGACGGCCTGCTGGCCGCCATCGCGCGCATCACCCCGCTGCCGGTGCGCTACGTCATCGTCACGCACTACCACGCCGACCACATCTACGGCCTGCAGCGCTTCAAGGCGGCGGGCGCCCGCATCGTGGCCGGCACGCAGGGGCGCGAGTACCTGGCCTCGGACACCGCCCGGCTGCGCCTGCAGGCCAGCCGCGAAGAGCTGGCGCCCTGGATCGACGAGGCCACGCAGCTGGTGCCCGCCGACCGCTGGCTCGACGGGCCGACCGTCATCGAACTGGGCGGCGAGCGCTTGCGCGTGCAGCCGGTGGGCCCCGCGCACACGCCGGAAGACCTGGTCGTGCTGCACGAACGCACGGGCGTGCTGTTCACCGGCGACCTGGTCTTCCAGGGGCGCATCCCTTTCGTGGGACAGGCCGACAGCAGCAGCTGGATCCGTTCGCTGGACCAACTGCTGGCCCTGGAGCCCCGGCTGCTGGTGCCGGGCCACGGCGCCATCTCCTCGCAGCCGGCGGCCGACCTGCGCCTCACGCGCGACTACCTGGTGCACTTGCGCCAGGCCATGGGCGAGGCGGCGGCCAACCTGGAGCCCTTTGAGGACGCCTACGCGCGCACCGACTGGTCGCGCTTCGAATCGCTGCCGCTGTTCCAGGCGGCCAACCGCATCAACGCCTACAACACCTACCTGCTGATGGAGCGCGAGGGCATGGGGCGCTGAGGCCCGGCGCGCGCGCCGCCGCCTAGAATCGGTCGCCTCATTTCCTGGCCGCGCTCGAGCGGCGGCCGCAGACACCGGGGTTGCTCGATATGCGTTTGATCCTGACCGCATGGGGCCGCAGGGGCTGGCGCGCCGGCTCGCGCGGCCTGTGGCTGGCCGCGCTCGCGGCCGCGGCCTCGGCGCAAGCGCCCGCGCCGTCGCCAGGTCCGGCGGCCACGCCCATCGCTTTCACCGCCGCCTGGGACCAGCTGCTGCGGCGCTCCGACAAGCTGGCGGCGGCCCGCGCCGCCACCGACAGCGAGGACCTGCGCGCCAGCGGCCTCGCGGGGCTGGGCGGGCCGGTGGTCAGTCTGTCGGGCGCCGCCTACGCCTACAACGCCAACCTGGACGTCAACCTCGACCCGGTGAACCAGCGCATCGCGCAGCTGGAGCAGCGCCTGCCGATCCCGCTGCAGAACCTGCCGATTCCGGTACCGGTGCCGCAATTCCCCTCGCGCTACACCTACAACCGGCACGACAGCGGCACCACCGCCGCCATCGGCGCGGTCTGGCCGATCTACGCCGGCGGCATGGCCGACGCGGTGCGCGGCATGCAGGAGGCGCGCGCCAGCGAGTCGCGCGCCGACGCCGACAAGACCACCCACGAGCTCGCCACGCTGCTGGTGCAGCGCTACTTCGGCGCCCAGCTCGCCGCCCGCGCCGCCAGCCTGCGCGAGGCGGCGCTGCAGACCATCGCCCTGCACGACGCCTCGGCGCAGAAGATGCTCGACGCGGGCGTCATCGCGCGGGTGGACCGGCTGCAGGCGCGCAGCGCGCTCGAAGAGGCGCGGCGCAACGCCATGAAGGCGCGCGACGACGCCGAACTGGCCGCCACCGCGCTCACGCGCACCATCAAGAGCGACACCCCGGTGGTGCCCAGCAACCCGCTGTTCGTGCTGTCGGCCCCCATCGAGCCGCTGCCGCATTTCCTGTCGGCCGCGCTGCAGCGCCACCCCGGCCTGGCCAAGGTGGCGGCCAAGAAGAGCGAGGCCGAGCGCCTGCACGCCGCTGGCGAGGCCTCGCGCAAGCCCCAGGTCTTCGCCTTCGGCCAGCGCGAGCTCAAGAGCGGCAACGCCGACTGGGTGGCCGGCATCGGCGTGCGCTACACGCTGTGGGATTCGGTGGACCGCCACAAGCTGTCGGCGGCCACGCTGCAGCAGATCGAACAGGCCGAGCGCACCGACGCCCAGGCCCGGGCCGACATCTCGCTGCTGGTCGAGCGCAACTGGCTGGCGGTGGAGCAGGCGCGGCGCCAGTTCATGGCCATGGCCCCGGGCGCCGAGCTGGCCGACGAGGTGCTGCGCCTGCGCGAGGCCGGTCTGCGCGAAGGCACCAGCACCATGCTCGACCTGATCGACGCGCGCACCAACGTCACCAAGGTGGCGACCGAGCGCGCCCAGGCGGCCAACGACTACGTCAATGCCCTGGCCGCGCTGCTGGAAGCCTGCGGCCTGTCCGAGGAATTCGCGGGCTACATGGCGCGCGCCGACATCCGTCTGGAATGACATGAGCCCCCAACAGAAACGCCTGTCCGCTGCCGCCGCCGGCGCGGCGCTGATCGCCTTGCTGGCCTACGGTTTCTGGCGCGCCTCGACGCCGCCGCCGGACTACTTCCAGGGCCAGATGGAGGCCCGCGAGACCGACATCGCGCCCAAGATCGCCGGGCGCATCGCCGAGGTGCTGGTGATCGAGGGCGACCGTGTCGCGGTGGGCACGCCGCTGATGCGCATGGACAGCCCCGAGGTGGAGGCCAAGCTGGCCCAGGCCACCGCCGCGCAGCAGGCCGCCCAGGCGGTGTCGGAGAAGGCCGAGCGCGGTGCGCGCAAGGAAGAGGTGGAAATGGCGCGCCTGAACTGGCAGCGCGCCCAGGCCGCCGCCGACCTGGCCCAGAGCTCTTTCCGCCGCGTGGAGAACCTGGCGCGCGAAGGCCTGGTGGCGGCGCAGAAGCGCGACGAGGCCGAGGCCAACTACAAGGCCTCGCGCGATCAGGCCATGGCCGCGCGCGCGCAGTACGACATGGCGCGCGCCGGTGCGCGGCCCGAGGACAAGGCGGCCGCCGCCGCGCAGGCGCGCCAGGTGGCGGGCCTGGTGGCCGAGGTGGAGGCGGCCCGCGCGGAGACTGCCTTGCAGAGCCCGGTGGCCGGCGAGGTGGCCAAGGTGCTGGCGCGTCCCGGCGAGCTCTCGCCCCAGGGTGTGGCCGTGGTCACCGTGGTCGACCTGAACGACCAGTGGGTGGTGCTCAACGTGCGCGAGGACCGGCTCTCGCGTTTTCCCATCGGCGCCGAATTCGAGGCCACGCTGCCGGCCTTGCCCGGCCTGAGCGCGCGCTTCAAGGTCTTCTACAGCGCGGCGCTGCCCGACTTCGCCACCTGGCGCGCCACGCGCGCGGGCCAGGGTTTCGACGCGCGCACCTTCGAAGTCCGGGCCCGCCCGCTGCAGCCCATCGAGGGCGCGCGGCCCGGCATGAGCGTGCTGGTGCGCTAGGCAAGCCGCCCAGGCCATGCGCTTCGCCCGGGCCTTCACGCAGGCGTGGTCGCGCGAATGGGCGCGCCTGCGCGCCAGCCCCTGGGACCTGGCCATGCTCAGCTGGGTGCCGCTGGCGGGCGTGGCGCTGCTGTGGTGGCTGTTCTCGGCCGGGCTGCCCACCCAGCTGCCGATCGGCGTGGTCGACCAGGACCACAGCGCCATGTCGCGCCAGCTGGTGCGCTTCCTCGACGCCACGCCGGGCCTGCGCGTGGCGCGGCAGCTGCCCGATCCGCACGCCGCGGGCGGCGCGCTCACCCGGGGCGAGCTGCACGCCGTGGTGCTTATCCCCAGCGGCTTCTCGCGCGAGGTCAAGCTGGGCCGCGCGGCCCAGCTCACGCTGCTGCACAACGCGCAGCTCGGCACGCACTCGGGCCTGATCCAGCGCGACGTGCGCACGGTGGTGGGCACCTTGTCGGCCGGCGTGGAGATGGCGGCGCGCCAGAAGCGCGGCGAGCCGGCGCGCGGCGTGCGCGTGGCCATGGAGCCGATCAAGGCCGACATGGTCACGCTGTTCAACCCCTCGCTGAACTACGAGCAGTTCCTCGCCGCCGCGCTCATTCCCGCGCTGCTGCACATCCTGGCCATGACCGCCGGCGCCTGGGCCGTGGGACGGGAGCTGCGCGACGGCACGGTCTGGTCCTGGCTCGGCGTGGCGCCGTCGCCCGCGGCCACGGCCGGCGCCTTGCTGGGCAAGCTGGCGCCGGCCTGGCTGCTGCTGCTGGGCGTGGCCAGCGCGGGCCTGCTCTGGTTGACCGGGGGGCGCGGCTGGCACCCGGCCGGGCACCTGTCCTGGGTCTGGCTGGCGCTGGCGGCCCTGCTGGCGCTGTCCATCGGCCTGGGCGCGCTGGTGGCGTCGGCCACCGCCTCGCTGCGCACGGCCCTGTCGGCCACCGGGCTGATCACGGCGCCGGCCTTCGCCTTCAGCGGCGTGGGCTTTCCGCTGCAGTCCATGCCGGCCGGCGCGCGCGCCTGGGCCGAGGCGCTGCCCTACACCCACTACATCCGCCTGCAGATGGAGCAGCTGCAGATGGGCGCGCCCGTGTCGCTCAGCGCGCCCACGCTGGCGGTGTTCGGGCTCGCCACGGCGGCCTTGCTGGCCGGCTGCGTCTGGCCGCTGATGGGCGGCAGCCGCTACCCGCACCGATGGGGGGGCCGATGAGCGCGTCGGGTGCCTGGCGCGAGCTGGCGGGCCACTGGCTCGCCACCCTGCGCGCGCTCTCGCGCGACGCGGGCATCCTGTTGATCCTGGTGGGCGCGCCGGTGCTCTACGGCTTCTTCTATCCCTGGCCCTACGCGCACCAGGCCGTCACGCGCGTGCCGGTGGCGGTGGTCGACCTGGACCGCAGCGGCCTGTCGCGCCAGATCACCCGCTTCGCGTCGGCCAACCCGCGCATCGACGTGCGCTGGGTTGGCGGCAACGAGGAGGACGCGCGCCAGGCCCTGTGGCGCGGCGAGATCGAGGGCTACGCCGTGCTGCCGCGCGAGCTCAAGCGCAGCGTGGTGCGCGGCACGCCGGCCGTGGTCGGGGTGCACGCCAACGGCGCCTACGCGCTGCTCAACAAGGCCGTGCTCTACGGCTTCGCCGAGGCCGTGGGCACGGTGTCGGCCGGGGTGGAGATCCGCAAGCTGGAGGCGCGCGGCCAGCCCGCGCTGCAGGCCCAGGCCAGCCGCAGCCCGGTCAACCTGCAGATGGTGCCGCTGTTCAACCCCACCGAAGGCTATGGCGACTACGTGGTGCCCGCCGTGGCGCTGCTGATCCTGCAGCAGACCCTGCTGATGGGCGCGGCCATGCTGGCCGGCACCCTGGCCGAGGCGGGCCGCCTGCGCGCGGGCGCGGCGGCCTGGGCGGGCCGGGCGCTGGCGCTGTGCGGCGTGGGCTGGCTCAGCGGGCTGTTCTACTTCGGCTGGGTCTTCTTCATCGAGGATTTCCCGCGCGGCGCCAACCCCGGCGGCGCGCTGGTGCTGCTGCTGGCCTACATCCCCACCGTGTGCCTGAGCGGCCTGGCGCTGGGGCGTTGGTTCGGCGACCGCGAGCGCGCGCTGCAGGTGCTGCTGTTCACGGCGCTGCCCATGGCCTTCCTCTCCGGCTTTTCGTGGCCGGTGGAGGCCATGCCCACGGCGCTGCAGTGGCTGCGCTGGCTGATCCCCAGCACGGCGGGCATCCAGGCTTCGCTGCGGCTGAACCAGATGGGCGCCTCGCTGGGCGATGTGATGCCACTGATCCTGTGGCTGGTGGCGCTGGGTCTGTTGGCCGCGCTGGCGCTGGGCGTGCGCCGGGGACGGCACTGAGGCCTCAGAGCGGCGCGACCATGTACGCCGCCGCCTCGCCGTAGCTGAGCAGGTGGCGCTGCTGTTGCGGGTCCGTCACGGCCCGTCGCGTGAAGCCGTGGCGCGCCCAGTAGGCTTGCGAGCCCTGCACCGAGACCAGCGCGGCCTGGCGCACGCCGCGCGCGCGGGCGCGCTGGAAGAGGGCGCCGAGCAGCGCGCCCGCCGCGCCACGCCCGCTCCACTCGGGCGCCACCGACACGTCGTGCAGGTAGAGCACGGGCTGGTGCGCGCGCGGCGGCAGGAAGTCGCCGTCGAAGGGCGTGACCTTGCCGGGGTCCGACCAGTAGGCCGCCGCATAGGCGCGCAGCGCGCGCGTGCGCTCGCAGGCGATGCCCAGCGACTGCTGGTGGTCGCTGGCCAGCCGCCGCGCGTAGACCTCGGCGCTTTCGAGGAAGTCCTCGCCAAAGCAGCGGGCCTGCAGGTCCAGCAGGTCGTTCAGGTCGTCGGGGAGAAGGGAGCGGATGGTCCAGGCAGGCGCGGCGGGCATGAAGCAAGGCGTGGCGCGAAGGCCGGTGGGCGCAGGGGCCCCCAAAAAAACGAAAGGGCCCGAAGGCCCGGCGCGCATTTTATCGGGCGCGGCTTGGCCCCCGGCTGGGGGCCGGCGGGCGCTTCAAGCGGTCCACACCGTGCGGCCTCCCAGCAGATGGCGCAGGACCCGCGTGCGCCGCACGGCGGCGGTGTCGGCCTGAAAGGGGTCCGTGTCCACCAGGATGAGGTCCGCGTCGGCGCCCACGTTCAGGTGGCCGATGCGGTCCCACAGGCCCATCGCCCGCGCGGCGTTTTCCGTGTGGCTGCGCAGCGCTTCGGCCGCGTCCAGGCGTTCGCTGGCGCCCAGCACCGCGCCCGAGGGCGTGCGCCGCTCGCGCGCGTCGGCCATGGAGGCGAAGGGCGAGAAGTCGCCGGCGGGGGCGTCCGAACTGCCCACCAGCCGCACGCCGCGCTCGATCAGGCTGCGGGCGGGGTAGAGGCGCTGGGCGCGCTCGGGCCCGAGCGCGGCCGCGAAGCCATCGCCCATGCGGCCGATGAAGCTGGGCTGGGTCGCCACCGCGGCGCCGGTGGCCGCGAGCCGGTCCAGCGCGCCGTCGGACAGCAGGCCGAGGTGTTCGACGCGGTGTGGCCGGCCATCGGCCAGCGGCGCGGCCGCGCGCAGCGCGTCCAGCGCCTCGTCCACGCCGTGGTCGCCGATGGCGTGGATCGCCACCTGCCAGCCCGCCGCCGCGGCGGCCGACACGCCGTGGCGCAAGGCCGCCGGGCTGCCCATGAGCAGGCCCTTGCGCTGCGCGCAGGCGCAGTAGGGCTGGTGCAGCGCCGCGGTCTGGCTGCCCAGGGTGCCGTCGCTGAAGCACTTGAGCGTGGCGGCGCGCCAGCGCGGGTCGAGCGAGGGCCGCAGGCCGCGCAGCGCGGCCTCGGTGGCGCCGATGGCGAACATGAAGCCCATGCGCAAGGGAAAGCCGCCCTGGTCGCGCACGCGGCACCACAGGTCCCACTCGGCCTCGAAGCCCGCCGTGAAGCCGACGGCCGCCTCCACCACGGTGCCCACGCCGAGCGACAGCGCGTGCCGCGCCACGGCGTGCAGGGCGCTGGCCAGTTCGTCGGCGGCGGGGCGCGGCAGCAGCGGGTACAGGGGCACCGCGGCGGCCTCGCGCAGGATGCCGTTGGGCACGCCGCCCTCGCGCTCGAGCAGGCCACCGGGCGGGTCGGGGCTGTCCTCGCGGTAGCCGGCGCGGCGCAGGGCCTCGGTGTTGGCCACGGCCGCGTGCCCGCACACCCGCCGCAGCACCACCGGCCGGTCCGCCACGGCGCGGTCGATCTCGGCGCGCGTGGGCAGGCGCCGCTCGGCGAGCCGGGCCTCCGACAGGCCGTGGCCCACCAGCCAGTCGCCGTCCCCGCGCGCGCGCTCGCGCAGCGCGTCCAGCAGCTCGGGGATGGAGGCGGGGGCCTGCGGCCCCGACAGCTGCCAGACCAGCCGGTCCATCGCCATCCACCACAGGTGGGCGTGCGCGTCGATGAAGCTGGGCAGCGCGGTGGCGCCGCCCGCGTCGATGACCTCGTCCGCCGGGGGCAGAGCCTCGCCGGCCTGGCCCAGCCAGCGCACGCGGCCGCCTTCCATCAGCAGCGCCGTGGCGCGCGCGCCCGACGCGTCCGGGTAGAGGCGGGCGTTGCGCAGCAGCACGCGCCCGGTGGGGATGCGCGCCTCAGGCATGGGTGGCCCCGCTGCCGAGGTAGCTGTCGATCACGCGCGGATCGCGCGCCAGCTCGCTGGAGGGGCCGTCGAGCACCACGTCGCCCATTTCGAGCACATAGGCCCGGCCGCTGAAGCGCAGCGCCAGGCGCGCGTTCTGCTCGACCAGCAGCACGGCCAGGCCCTGGCTCGCGCGCAGGGCATCGAGGGCCTGCAGGATCTGCAGCGTGATGCGCGGCGCCAGGCCGGTGGACGGCTCGTCGAGCAGCAGCAGCCGGGGGCGCGACATCAGCGCACGGCCGATCGCCAGCATCTGCTGCTCGCCGCCCGACAGCGTCTGCGCCATTTGCGACTGGCGCTCCCGCAGCACGGGAAACAGGCCGAACACGAAGTCCACGTCGGCCTTGAGCGCGCTGCGGGCCTGGTGCCGGCGCAGGTAGGCGCCCAGGCGCAGGTTGTCGATCACCGACAGGCCGCCGAACAGCTCGCGCCGCTCGGGCACCAGGGCCATGCCGGCGCGCAGGCGCTGCGCCGTGCCAGGCCCCAGGGCGCGGCCGTTCCAGCTCAGCGCGCCCGAGGCCTGCGCATTGAGGCCCATGAGCGCGTTGAGCAGGGTGGTCTTGCCCGCGCCATTGGGGCCGATGACGGCCACGGCTTCGCCGGCGTCCACGCGCAGCGACAGGTTCTGGATCACCTCGGAGCGGCCATAACCCGCCTTCAGTCCCTCGACGTTCAACATGCCTCGTCTCCCATGCCCAGGTAGGCCTCGATCACGCGCGGGTCGCGCCGCACCGCCGCCGGCGCGGCGTCGGCGATCAGGCGCCCGCGGTCCAGCACCACCACGCGGGTGGCCAGGGCCATCACGATGTCCATGTCGTGCTCCACCAGCACGATGGTGCAGCCCTGCGCGTGCAAGGCGCGGATGAGCACCACCAGGCGCTCGCGGTCGGCGCGGCGCAGGCCGGCGGCCGGCTCGTCCAGCAGCAGCACCTCGGGGTCGGCCATGAGCGCACGCGCCACCTCCACCAGGCGGCGTTCCCCGAGCGATAGGGTCTCCACCAGGCGCTGCGCGTGCGCCTCCAGGCCCACGCGCGCCAGGCAGTCGCGGGCCGAGGCGGCCACGCGGGCCTCGTCTGTCGCGTCGCGCCCGAACACGGCCGCCAGCACGCCGCTGCGGGTGCGCCGGAACGCGCCGAGCATCACGTTGTCGAGCACCGTGCGGTCTTCGAGCAGGCGCGTGTGCTGGAAGCTGCGCGCCAGGCCGCCGGCCGCGCGCGCCTGGGCCAGGGGCTCGCCGCGCAGGCGCACGCGCCCGGCGTGCCGCGCATTGACGCCGCTGATGACGTCGAAGCAGGTGGACTTGCCCGCGCCGTTGGGACCGATGAGGCCCAGCACCTCGCCGCGGTGCAGCCGGAAGCTCACGTCGCTGAGCGCCTTCACGCCGCCGAAGGCCACGCCCACCGCCTCGACCTCGAGCAAGGGCTCGCCGGCCTCGCCGGGCGCGGCGCCGGCCCGCGAGGGCAGGGCCACGCCGCCCGGCCGCGTCGCGCGCGTCGCGAGCGCGCGGTCCACCCGGGTCCAGAGGCCTTCGGGAAAGAACAGCATCACGGCGATGATCAGCACGCCGTAGAACAGCGGCTCCAGGCTGCTGGCCGTGGACGACACGGCGGGCAGCACCGCCTGCAGCACCCAGTTCAGCCCCTCGACGATGCCGGTGCCCGCGAGCGCGCCCATGGCACTGAGCTCGCCGCCCACCACGGCGATCATCAGGCCCTTGATGGAGCCCGACAGGTCGAACGGCGAGGGGCTGATGAAGCCCAGGTAGTGCGCGTACAGGCCGCCGGCCCAGCCCGCCACCATGGCCGACACCACGAAGGTCCACAGGCGCACGCCGCTGACCGAGATGCCGAAGCTCTCGGCCATGACCTCCTGCTGGCGCACCGCGCCGAGCGCGCGGCCGGTGCGCGAGCGCTGCACGCGCAGGATGGCGAAGACCACCAGCAGCGCGCAGCCCCAGCTCAGCAGGGCCATGGGGCGGGGCGCGCTCAGCGACTGGCCGAACAGCGTGAAGGGCGCGATGCCCGCCAGGCCCGAGGCGCCGCCGGTCCAGTCGGCCGCCGCGCGGAAGCACACGGCCAGCGCGATGCCCCAGGCCAGCGTGGTCAGGGCCAGGAAGTGGCCGCGCAGGCTGCTGGTGGCACTGCCGATGAGCCAGGCCGCCGCGCCCGACACGCCCAGGCCCGCGATCAGGCCCGCGGCCGGGTGCAGGCCGGTGCGCGCCACCAGCAGGGCGCTGGCGTAGGCGCCCAGGCCCATGAAGGCGGCGTGCCCGAGCGAGACCTGGCCGCTGAGCGCCAGGATCACCAGCGACAGGCCGAGCAGGGCGTAGATGCCCATGGTGGCGAGCACGGAGGCGTGGAACTCCGCGCCCGCGACCGACACCAGCGCGACCAGTGCCGCGACCACAAGAAGTCCGCGCGCCTCAATGCCCATGAACGACTCCCCGGCGCTTGTGGCGTGCGGTCTGCAGCAGCAGGATGGGAATGATGAGCAGGAACACCAGGGCATCGCGGTAGGCGCTGCTCAGGTAGGAGAACACCGACTCGAAGCCGCCGATCAGCACGCCGCCGACGATGGCGCCGGGGTAGCTCACCAGGCCGCCGAGCGTGGCGCCCACGAAGCCCTTGAGCCCGATGAGGAAGCCCATCTCGTAGTGCACCCCGACCACGGGGGCGATCAGCACCCCGGCCACGGCGGCCAGGCCCGCGCCCAGGCCGAAGGCGCGGCGGCCGGCGCTCGCGACCTCGATGCCGCACAGGTCGGCGCCCGTGCGGTTGACCGCGCAGGCGCGCAGCGCCGTGCCCGCCAGGGTGTGGTTGAAGCCCAGGTAGAGCGCCACCACCAGCAGCACCGTGAGGCCCAGCACCAGCAGCGACTGGTGGCTGATCACCACCGCGCCGATGGCGAGGCTGCCGTCGAGCAGGGGCGCCACCGAGTGGGCCTGCGGACCCCAGAGCTGCAAGGCCAGGCCTTGCAGGATGAGGTGCATGCCCAGGGTTACGATGATGTAGACCAGCACGCTCGCGCGCGCAATGGGCTCGATCGCCAGGCGGTGGAACATGGGGCCGAGCGCCGACACCATGAGCACGGCGGCGGCGGCGTTGAGCGCCGCGGGCGCCCGCAGCGCCGCCAGGGCCAGCGGCAGCGCGAACGCGAGGGCCGCGGTGGCCAGCGCGCCCAGGCAGGGCCGTGCGATGGCCCAGGCCCCCTGGCGGCGGGCCGCCAGGGCGCTGAGCGCGCCCCACAGCAGCGCGCCCGCGCCGAGCAGGTAGCTGGTGCCCGGCAGCAGGCCTTGCTCCAGGCTCACCAGCGTCATGGCCGCGAGCATGGCGAAGTCGCCGTGGGCGATGTTGATGACGCGCGTCACCAGGTAAATGAGCACGATTCCCAGGCCGAGCAGCGCGTACACGGCGCCGCTCGTGAGCCCGTCGATGCCGAGGAACAGCAGGGTGTCCAGCGATGCCACCGCTCAGTCCCCCAGCAGCTTGAAGCGCCCGTTGTCGACGCGCAGCATGACCAGGCCGACATCGTCGAGGCCCAGGTGGTCGTCCTTGGACAGGTTGAAGATGCCGTTGGCGCCGGCGTGGCCGCGGATGCGCTCCATCTGGTCGCGCGCGGCGGTGCGCAGCGCGGGCAGCGGCGCGCCCGCGGGCACCGCCTTGGTGGCGGCCGACAGGGCGCTGAGCGCGAGGTGGGCCGCGTCCCAGCCCTGGCCCGCGAACAGGTCGGCCGTTTCGCCGGGGAATTTGCGCGCGTAGGCTTCGACGAAGCGTTGCAGCGGCTGCTTGAGCGGGTGGCTCGCCGGCAGCTGCTCATGCACCTGCAGGGCGCCGCTGACCACGTAGGCGCCGTCCAGCGAGCCCTTGGCCATGGCCAGGAAGCCGGCGTTGGCCGCGCCCGCGCTGTGGAACACGGGCCGGTCCACGCCCACACGCAGCAAGGCCTGGTGCGCCAGCACGCTGGACGGCGGGATGGCGTGCAGGTAGACCGCGTCGGCGCCGGCCTGGCGGATGCGCAGCGCCTGCGGCGTGAAGTTGGTGTCGGCGCGGGAGAAGCGCTCGCTGGCCACGATCTGCAGGCCGTACTCGGGGGCGAGCTTGCGCAACTCGTTCCAGCCGGCTTCGCCATAGGCGTCCTCGAGCCCGAAGTAGGCGATGCGCTTGGCGCCGCTTTTCTTCAGGCGCTCGAGCGTGAAGGCGATCTGCATGCGGTCGGTCATCGGCGTCTTGAAGGTCCAGTGGCGCTCGGCCACGGGCTCCACCACGGTGGCGGCCGAGGCCATGGAGATGTTGAGCACACCGGCCGCCTTGACGGTGTCCAGCACGGCCATCGAGGCGGGCGTGGTGGTGCAGCAGATGACCACCGCGGCGCCATCCTCGCTGGCCAGCTTGCGCACCGCGTTGACGGCGCGCGTGGGGTCGGAGCCATCGTCCAGGTAGACGAAGCGCGGCTGGAACGGCAGGTCGCCGCGCGAGCGCGCCATCTCCTCGACCAGCTCAATCGCCTTCTTCTCGGGCAGGCCCAGCGCGGCGGCCGGCCCGCTGGCCGATGCCACCACGCCGATCACCAGCGTCGGTTTGCCAGGGGCCTGTGCCCAGGTCGTGGCGTGGGTTGCCGCCAGCAGCAGGGTCGCCGCCAGCAGCCGTTTGATGGGCTTCATGTGAGTGCTCCTCGTTGTGGATGCCGCGACGGTACGCAGCGCGCGCGCTCCTCGCGGTATCGGCCGATACAAGCGCGCTAGGGGAATGCCCTGGCGTGCAGGTATCGACCGATACAGACGCTGCGCGCCGGGCTCGCGAGACTGCGGCCCACCATCAATCACAACGGAGGTCCCCAGGATGGACAGCACTCTCGACAGCCGCCGGTTTCGCGCCGCGATGGCTTGTCTTCCCACCGGCGTCACCGTGGTGGCCTGCGGCACGGCCGAGGCGCCCGCGGCCATGACGGCCAACTCGGTCACCTCGGTGAGCCTGGAGCCGCCGCTGCTGCTCGTGTGCGTGCGCAACGAAAGCCGCTGGCTTTCGCCGCTGCGGCGCCACGGCCGCTTCTCGGTCAACGTGCTCAAGGCCGGCCACCAGGCCGTGTCCCAGTACTACGCCGGCCGCGGCGACGCCGGCTGCGAGGCCCCCTGGGCCCTGGAGCAGGGCGTGCCCGTGCTCGACAACGCCGGCGCCGCCCTGGTCTGCGAGGTCGTGGCGCAGCACGCCGCGGGCGACCACACCATCGTCGTCGGACAGGTGAACGCCCTGCGCCACGGCGATCTCGACGCGCGCGCTGGTCTACCTGCGGGGCCAGTACCACGAACTCGGAGGGGCCGCCGCATGAGCCGCACCGCAACAGCTTCACCCGCCCCGGCGATCGAGGAACTGGTGGCGCGGGCGCGTGGCCTGGCGCCGCTGCTGCGCGACTGCGCGCCGCGGCACGAGGCCGAGCGCCGCGTGTCCGACGAGGCGATGGCCGCGATGCGCGGCATCGGCCTGTTCCGCATCGTGCAGCCCGCGGCCTGCGGCGGCTGGGACATGCACCCGCGCGCGCTGTTCGAATGCGCGCGCGAAGTGGCCCGCGCCGACACGGCGGCCGGCTGGATCCTCTGTCTGGCGGGCGTGCACCCCTGGCTGCTCGGTATGTTCGAGCCGCGCTTTCAGGACGAGGTGTTCGCCGGCGGCCGCGACGCGGTGGTGCCCGTGCTCAGCGGCGGGGTGGGGCGCGACGTGCAGGTGCGCCTCGAAGGGGATGCGCTGCGCCTGTCGGGCCGCTGGCTGTACGCCTCGGGCGTGGACGTGGCCGACTGGCTGTGCGTGATGGTGGCGGTGCCGCGGGACGGCGGCCCGCCCGAGCAGCGGCTCGCGGCGGTGCCGCGCAGCGCCTTCACGGTCGACGACACCAGCTGGCAGGTGGCCAGCATGCGCGGCACCGGCAGCAAGGACGTGAGCCTGAGCGACTGCCTCGTGCCGCTGTACCGCACCCTCTCCTGGGCCGACGCGCAGCGCGGCGTGTACCCGGGCGAGGCCCGCAACCACGGCCCCATGTACCGCATGCCGCTCAACGCGGTGTTCGCGTTGTGCACCGCGGCGGGCGTGGTGGGCGGCGCCTTCGGCCTGCTCGACGCCGTCATCGCGCTGGGCCGCAAGCGCATCGCCAACGCCACCTCGACCGCGCAGTCGGAGGACCGCCACAACCAGATCGAACTGGGCCAGGGCGCGGCGCAGATCCACATGGCGCACCGCCTGATCGTCTCCGACATCGACGAGATGCACGCCCAGGCCGAGCGCGGCGAGCCCTTTGGCCAGGAACAGCGCGCCCGCTACCGGGCCGACGCCGCGCTGGCCTCGCGCATGGCGGTGGCGGCGGCCGGCCGGCTGGTGGCCACCTGCGGCGGGGCCATCCTGCCGCAGGGGCCGGTGGAGCGCTTCTTTCGCGACATCCACGGCATGGCCTCCCACTTCCTGCTGCAGGCCGAGGTGGGTGGCGAGCTCTACGGCAAGACGCTCTATGGCCTGGAACTGCCGCCGACCACGCGCCTGTGAGCGT
The DNA here is from genome assembly GCF_001897365.1 of Hydrogenophaga sp. 70-12. Taxonomy (NCBI): domain Bacteria; kingdom Pseudomonadati; phylum Pseudomonadota; class Betaproteobacteria; order Burkholderiales; family Comamonadaceae; genus Hydrogenophaga; species Hydrogenophaga sp. 70-12. Next base: position 3,416 of record NZ_MKSS01000082.1, on the reverse strand, counting down.
GGCATTGAAGGATCGCGGCCATGAAGCTAGATTCCCCCGCCATGAGCGAACGCCGACAAGAAACCTGGGGCCTGTCCCCCGAGGACGTGGAGCTGTGGCTGCGGCACGACTACCTGGCCGACCGCCTGCGCATCCGCAAGGGCAACCTGCTGTATGGACAGGGGGAGGTGTCGCCGCACTTCTTCCTGATCCTCTCGGGCGAGGTGCGCATCTCCTGCTTCGAGGAAGACGGGCAGGAGATCACCATCGAGGTCATGGGCCCCAACGGCCTGTGCGGGGACGCCCCGGCGTTCGACGGGCTGCCGCGCTTCTCCACCGCGGTGGCCCTGCGCGACGCCGAGGTGCTGCGCTTCGACGCGCGGCGCCTGCGCGAGGCCTTCGCTTCCCATCCCGAGCTGGCCCTGTCCCTGCTGCGCATCGTGAGCATCAAGCAGCGCGTGCTGGCCATCCGGCTCGAATACGCCTTCTCGCTGCCCCCCGAGGCGCGCGTGCTGCACCTGCTGCGTCGCGTGGCCGGCATCTTCGGCACCACCACCGCGCAGGGGCGGGAGATGACCGTGCACCTCACGCATGAGCAGGTGGGGCGAATGACCGGCACCTCGCGCGTGACCGTCACGCGCGTGATCAACCGCCTGCGCCAGCGCGGCCAACTGGCGATGAACGGGTCGCGCTTCGTGGTTCTCAACGAAGGTGACCCGCCGGGCGAAGGCTGGCCCGAGACGCGGGCCGAGGCCTCCAACACACGCTGAGGGCGCGCGCCCGGCGCGCCCTCAGCGCGGACTCAGGCCTGGGCCTCGGGTCCGTTGTCGTTGTCCATGTCGAGCATGGCGCGCCATTGCCCGTCGACCTTCTTCCACACCACCACGTACTTGCCGACGAAGCTCACCGGCCCTTCGTCCTTGACCATGCTGATGCGGTAGAGGCCGATGTCGTAGGCCATGTCACCGGCGTCCGACACGTGCAGCGTGGGCGTGTACTCGGCCACGAAGTCCTTGCGCTGCAGGTAGCCGCCCCAGACCTCCTGCAGCTTGGCCCGGCCCGTGGCCAGCGGCCGGCCGGGCGGCATGTAGGTGGCGTCGTCGGCGTAGATGGACAGGATGGCCTGCAGGTCGCGTTCGCGGATGGCCTTCATCCACTCCTGGTAGCGCTGGGTGATCGCCGCGACGGCGTCGGGGTGCTTGCTCATGAAATCTCCATGTGATCCGTGCAACCGCTTGTGCACGGGGCCATGGTGCGCACGGCGGCCCGCCGTGTCTGTATAGGCCGATACCGAGCGCGGCTCAGAGGCCGAGCCGGCGCATGCGATCGGCCATGTCGGACCAGACCTCCTTGGAGGCGATGAGGCCGTTGTCGATGTCGAAGCGGTCGATGTAGCGCACGCCATCGAAGGCCTGGCCATTGGCGAACACGCCGCTGACCGTGCCTTGGGCGAAGACCACGGTGCGGCCCTGGTGGTTCTGCGCCAGCTCCATCGCGCCATAGGTGTAGGCCACGCGCTGGTAGCGCGGACCGCTCAGGGCGAGGAAATCGGCCACGCGCTGGAAGCGGGTGGGGCCGGGAAAGACCAACTGGACGTCGGGCGTGAGGCAGCGCTGGGCCGCGTCGGCGTCACCGTCGTTGACGGCGCGGATGAAGCGCTCGATCAGTTCGCGGGCGTGTTCTAGGGGTGTCATGGCGAAGGCCCAAGTGAAGGAAACCCCATTCTTGGGCCGCGGCGCGGGTCGCGGCTGTATCGGGTGATACCGGCGCGGCGGGGGGCGTGGCGCTACCGCCTTTGCGGCCACATTCGAATCAGCGTGTTGTCCCGCGTGATGAAGTGGTGGAACAGCGCCGCAAAGGCATGCGCGCCCACCAGGAAATAGCCCAGCGTGCCGAGTGCTTCGTGGACCTCTTTCAACTGCTTGCCAAGGTCCTTGTTTTCCGCCAAGAGCGCTGGCAGCTGGATGCCGAAGAACGGGATCGGTTTTCCCGAGGCGCTGAGCGTCAGCCAGCCGAGCAGGGGCATGGCCACCAGAAAGACGTACAGCGTGACGTGCATGGCGCTCGCCAGCCATTGCTGCCAGCGGGGCATCGGTGGCACGACGGCCGGGGTCTTGCCCAGGATGCGGTTGAACAGGCGCGGGGCCATGAGGGCCAACACCGCCAGGCCGAGCATGAAATGCCCGTCCTTCAAGGCTTCGCGCGGTGCGCTTCCCTTGGCGAAGAGGTCGGTCAGGTTGATGCAGGCATAGACGCCGATCAAGACGAGCACCGTCAACCAGTGGAGGGTCATGGAAACGGTGCCGTAGCGGCTCGACGTGTTTTTCCAGTTCATTTCGAGAGTCCTTGGTCCGCGGGAGCACGCAGTGTTCAATCCCAGGATTTACGCTGCCTTAAGTCCAAGCCTGTGCCGCCTTGGAGGCGGGCGCCCTGAGCGAGGCCTCGAGTGCCGAAACAAAAAAGCCCCGCAACACGAGGGTTGACGGGGCTTTCAGGGCTCTGGGTGAAGCGACCTGGGTCGTTCTGAGCGTGATGGTTGGCGGAGAGGGCGTCCGCCAAGTATGGGTGTTGAGACATCTCACAAAGTCTCAAACGACCATCATTCCTCTCTATGTGCATAGCGGCCTATTGACCCGGGTGGCATCACGACGTATCGTGCAATCTCATTGTTGATGGTACGTTTTTTGGTGCACAAACCGCTATGCCAAAGAAGGCGAAGGAACTCGGCGCGCTGGAGGTGAAGCGGCTCACGGAGCCAGGGCTTCACTTCGTCGGTGGGATTGCTGGTTTGGGATTACAAGTGAGCCCCTCCGGCGCCAAGAGTTGGGTGCTGCGGGCCGTCATCGGCAACAAGCGCCGCAAGATGGGCTTGGGCGGTTTTCCCGACGTGCCGCTGGCCAGGGCACGGCTGCTTGCCATAGAGGCTCGCGACCAGATCCGCAACGGTGTGGACCCCATCGACCAGAAGAAAGCCCGCCGTCGTGACCTGGCTGCCAGCCGAGCCATGGATGTGACCTTCAGGCGCTGCGCCGAGGACTACATTGCCTCCCACCGTGGTTCTTGGAAGAACGAGAAGCACGAGGCGCAGTGGTCCAGCACGCTTGAGAACTACGCCTACCCGGTGATCGGGGATCTCTGGGTGCGAGACGTGACCAAGGCTCATGTGCTGAGCATCCTTAAGCCCATCTGGCATACCAAGACTGAGACGGCCAGTCGCCTGAGGGGGCGCATTGAAGCGGTGCTTGATTCCGCCACCACCATGGATCTGCGCACGGGATTGAACCCAGCCAGGTGGAAGGGCAATCTCTCGACCCTGCTACCTGCCGCCAGGAAGATCGCAAAGAGCACGCACTTCAAGGCGGTGCCCGTGCCTGAGCTGCCGGCGTTCTTCCAACGTCTTCAGGCCCAGGAAGGCGTTTCCGCCCGAGCCTTGGAGT
>NZ_MKSS01000081.1:0-3261 GCF_001897365.1 Hydrogenophaga sp. 70-12 | reverse complement strand
GGCGTGATGTTCGGCAGCCCCGAGACCACCACCGGCGGCAACGCGCTCAAGTTCTACGCCTCGGTGCGCCTGGACATCCGCCGCACCGGCACCATCAAAAAGGGCGACGAGGCCATCGGCAACGAGACCAAGGTCAAGGTGGTGAAGAACAAGGTCTCGCCGCCATTCAAGACGGCCGAGTTCGACATCCTGTTCGGCGAGGGCATCAGCCGCGAGGGCGAGATCCTCGACCTGGGCGTGGTGCACCGCGTGGTCGAGAAGTCCGGTGCCTGGTACGCCTACAACGGCGAGAAGATCGGCCAGGGCCGCGACAACGCGCGCGAGTTCCTCAAGGAAAACGTCGAGTTGCGCGTCGAGATCGAGAACAAGGTGCGCGAGGCCCTGGGTGTGCCGCTGCTGCCGCTGGATGGCGCTTCGGGCGAGGAAGAGGTCGCGCCCGCCAAGGCCCGCAAATCCAAGGCCAAGGCCGACGCCGCCGACGCCGAGGCGGCCGACGCCTGAGCGCCGTGGGCTTCGACAAGCCCTCCCTCAAGGGCCGCGCGCTGCGCCTGCTGGCGCAGCGCGAGCACTCGCGCGCGGAGCTGCAGCGCAAGCTGGCCTCGCACGAGGAAACGCCCGGTGAACTGGCGCAGGCGCTCGACGAGCTGCAGGCCAGGGGATTCATCGACGAGCAGCGGGTCATCGAGTCGGTGATCCACCGCCGCGCCGCCCGCCTGGGGGCCTCGCGCGTGCGGCAGGAACTGCAGGCCAAGGGCCTGCCGGCCGAGGCGGTGGCCCAGGCCGTGGACGGCCTGCGCGGCAGCGAGCTGGAGCGCGCGCGCGAGGTCTGGCGCAAGAAATTCGGCCGCGCCCCGGCCGACGCGGCCGACTGGGCGCGCCAGGCGCGCTTTCTGGTGGCGCGCGGCTTCGACGCCGGGGTGGCGCGGCGCATCATCGGCGACGCAGGGCGCGACGACATGCCCTGAGGGTACTGGTCATTCGGCTGGGATAGATGGCCGGGCGTCCTGCCACACAGGCGGTTTGTTCACCGCCCTGTCCCATGAAACCGCCTCCCCTTCGCGCCCTGCGCCGCGGCCTTGTCCTGCCGGGACTGTGCGGCCTGCTGGCCTGCACCACCATTGACGACTTCCGGCGCTATTCGCCCGAGCAGCGCGCGCAGCTCGTCTGCGAACGCGACACGGCCATCCGCGCGCAGGACATGCGCCTGGCCGAATGGCACCGGCTGCACGCGCAGACGCAGGCCGCGCTCGATCGCGGTTACCTCGTACACCGGCAGTGCCGCCGGGTGGCGACGGCCACCACGGAGGTGTGCGAAACGCAGGGCAATCGCCGCGTGTGCCAAACCAAGGAAGGGGAGCCGCGGTGGGCCTGCGAGGACACCCCGGTGCCGCTCGACGCCGCGCTCGAGCGAAGCAAGCTGGCGGCCTATGCGGAGAACATCGTGCGCGGCACGCAGGAGCGCGACCAGGCCTGGCAGCGCTGCTTCGCGGGCGTGCTAGCGCTGAGCCCGGAGGCGGCCTTCAGCCGGTTCTGAGCCGGCTTTCGCTCACAGCCCGAGCATCAGCTTGAGGTTCTGCACCGCCGCGCCGCTGGCGCCCTTGCCCAGGTTGTCCAGGCGCGCGATCAGTACCGCGTGGCGGTGCGCTTCGTTGGCGAACACGCGCAGCTCGATCAGGTTGGTGTCGTTGAGCGCGGTGGCGTCGAGTTTGCCGTCGTCCGTGGGCGGCAACACCTTCACGAAGCCGCCGGCGGCCGCGCTCGCGGCGTAGTGCTTGCGCAGTGCCTCGTGCAGGTCGGCGGCCTTGGGCTGGCCCGGCAGCGCGTCCAGGTGCAGCGGCAGTTGCACCAGCATGCCCTGGCGGAAGTTGCCCACGGCCGGGATGAAGATGGGGCGGCGCTGCAGGCCCGTGAGCGCCATGATCTCGGGCAGGTGCTTGTGCGACAGGCCCAGCGCATAGGCCTCGAACAGCGGCGCGGTGCCGGCCTCGTAGGCCTCGATCATGGAGCGGCCGCCGCCCGAATAGCCGCTGACCGAGGGCAGCGACAGCGGGAAATCCGGGGGAATCAGGCCGGCATCGACCAGGGGGCGGATCAGCGCGATGGCGCCGGTGGCATAGCAGCCGGGGTTGGCCACGCGGTCGGCCCGCTGCACGGCCTGCGCCTGCGTGGCGGTGAGTTCGGGAAAGCCGTAGACCCAGCCCGCCGCGGTGCGGTGCGCGGTGGAGGCGTCGATGATGCGCGGTTTGTGGCCGGGCAAGGCGTCGACCATCGCGACCGATTCGCGCGCCGCGTCGTCGTGCAGGCACAGCACCACCAGGTCGGCTTGCGCCATGAGTTCGCGCTTGGCTTCGGGGTCCTTGCGGCGTTCGGGCGCGATGCTGAGCAGCTGCACGCCCGGCTCCTGCACGAGCCGCTCGCGGATCTGCAGGCCGGTGGTGCCGGCTTCGCCGTCGATGAAAATCTGGTGGGCCATGCGCGGTTCCTGTGGCGGGACGGGCCGACGAATGCCCTGGGCGGGCGCCGCCGCTACCCGGATTGGTGCGATGCACCATGATACATTCCCTGGTTGCTCCGTCCGAGAGCCCGTCTACCGGCCGCCGCTGCCGCGCCGGACACACGATCCATCCCTGAGAGAGACCTCATGAAGATTCACGAATACCAAGGCAAGGAAATCCTGCGCCAATTTGGTGTGCCCGTGCCGCGCGGCATTCCCGCGTTCACGGTGCAAGAGGCGGTGGAAGCCGCGCAGAAGCTCGGCGGGCCCGTGTGGGTCGTCAAGGCGCAGATCCACGCGGGGGGACGCGGCAAGGGCGGTGGCGTGAAGGTCGCCAAGACCATCGACCAGGTGAAAGAGCTGGCCGGCCAGATCCTGGGCATGCAGCTCAAGACCCACCAGACCGGCCCCGAAGGCCAGAAGGTGCGCCGCCTGTACATCGAAGACGGTGCCGACATCCAGAAGGAGTACTACCTCTCCGTCGTCACCGACCGTGGCACGCAGAAGGTGGCCTTCATCGCCTCCAGCGAGGGCGGCATGGACATCGAGGAAGTGGCGCACGCCACGCCCGAGAAGATCATCAAGGTCTTCGTCGACCCGCTGATCGGCCTGACCGACGCGCAGGCCAAGGAGCTCGCCAAGGGCATCAACCTGCCGGCCGACTCCGAGGCGCAGTTCGCTGACGTCTGCAAGAAGCTCTACAAGTGCTACATGGAGACGGACGCCTCGCTGGTCGAGATCAACCCGCTCAACCGCGACGGCAAGGG
>NZ_MKSS01000080.1:0-18560 GCF_001897365.1 Hydrogenophaga sp. 70-12 | reverse complement strand
GCGTCGTCGCTGGTGTTCATGGTGCGGTGGGCGCCGCCGCTGCGGTGCCAGGAAAGAGCAGGTCCACGAAGCGCTGCGCCGTGGGCTGGGGCTCGTGGTTGGCCAGGCCCGGGCGTTCGTTGGCCTCGATGACCACGTAGTCGGGGCCCTCCACCGAGGGCACCAGGAAGTCCAGGCCGGTGACCGGGATGTCGAGCACGCGGCTGGCGTGTTCGGCCGCCGTGCGCAGCGCGGGGTGCAGGCGGTCCGTCACGTCGTGGATGGTGCCGCCGGTGTGCAGGTTGGCGGTGCGCCGCACGGGCAGCGATTCGCCGAAGGGCAGCACGTCGCCCAGCGCACGGCCCTGGCCGGCCAGGCAGCGCCGGGTCTCGCCGTCCACGGGAATGCGCGACTCGCCGCCCGTGGCCGCCGAGCGGCGGCGGCTCTGCTTGTCGATGAGCTCGGCGATGGTGGACTGGCCGTCGCCCACCACGGTGGCGGGCTGGCGCACGGCGGCGGCCACCACCTGGTGGTTGATGACCACGATGCGCAGGTCCTGCCCTTCGCAGAACTGTTCCAGCAGCACGCCACCGCCGAAGTGGCTGGCGTGTTCGATCGCGGTCTCCACCTCGTCGATGGAGGTGAGGTTGACCGCGATGCCCTTGCCCTGCTCGCTGTCCACCGGCTTGACCACCACGGCCCCGTGCTGGCGCAGGAAGGCCTCGTTGTGCTCGCGGTCGCTGGCCGTGGCCTGGGCCGGCACCGCCAGTCCCGCGCGCGCCAGCAGGCGCGAGGTCACGCGCTTGTCGGCGCAGCGGCTCATGGCCACGGCGCTGGTGAGTTCGCTGAGCGACTCGCGGCAGGTGACGCCGCGCCCGCCGTGGGTGAGGCGGAAGTAGCCGTGCTCGGCGTCGATCACTTCGACGCGGATGCCGCGCCGCTGCGCCTCGTCCACGATGATGCGCGCGTAGGGATTGAGGCCGTCGCTGTCGCTGCCTTCGGTGAACAGGGACTCGTTGATGGCGTTGCGCCGCTTCACCGCGAACACGGGGATGTTCTGGAAGCCCAGCTTGCGGTAGAGCGCGATGGCCTGGGCGTTGTCGTGCAGCACCGACAGGTCCATGAAGGCCCGGCCGCGCGCGATGAAGAGCTCGGCCAGGTAGCGCGTGAGCGCTTCGCCGATGCCCGGGTGGCTGGCCTGCGGCGCCACGGCCAGGGCCCAGAGGCTGCTGCCGCCATTGGTGTCGCCGAAGGCCTCGCTGTGGTCCAGGCCCATGGCCACGCCCAGCACCTCGCCGCTCTGGCGGTCCTCGGCGAGCACGTAGACGGTGGCGCGGTCGCCGCGCTCGCCCCAGACGCGCGCCGGGTCCACCGGCACCATGCGGCGCGCGCGGTAGATGGCGTTGATGGCCGCGACGTCGGCGCGCGAGCGCAGGCGCCGGATGGTGAAGCCCTGGCGGCGCGCGCGCTGCGCCGCGTAGGTGTTGAGCGCCAGGCGGAAGGTCTCGGACGGGTCGACGAACAGCTGCTGCGGCGCATGCGAGACCACCACGTGCGGCTTGTCCAGGTAGAAGGCGATGTCGCGCTCGCCCGGCGTCTCCTGCAGCAGGGCCTGGGCGACGGCGGCCGGGTCGTCGAAGGTGTGACCGGCGATCAGGCGGCCCCAGCCGCAGTGCACGCTGGCGTCGCGCCGCTCGGCGGCCTGGTGGGGAATGGGCGAGCGCCCCAGGCGCAGGGCGCGCGGGGCGTGGTGGCGGACGGTGCTCATCTCGTGTGTCTCCTCTGGTGGGTCAGCGCAGGTGGGTCTGCAGCCACAGCTCCAGCAGGCCGAGCTGCCAGAGCTTGGAGCCGCGCAGCGGCGTGATGTGCTCACCCGGCGCGGCCAGCAGCGTCTGGACATAGCCCTCGCGGAACAGCCCGCGCTCGCGCGCGGCGCGGCTGTGCAGGGCGTCCTGCACCATGGCCAGCACGCGCCCCTGCAGGTGCTTGAGCGCGGGCACGGGGAAGTAGCCCTTGGGGCGGTCGATCACCTCGCGCGGCACGATGCGCCGCGCCACGGCCTTGAGCACGCCCTTGCCGCCATCGGCCAGCTTGTGGCGCGCGGGAATGCGCGCGGCCAGTTCCACCAGCTCGTGGTCCAGGAAGGGAACGCGCGCCTCCAGGCCGAAGGCCATGGTCATGTTGTCCACGCGCTTGACCGGGTCGTCCACCAGCATCACGGTGGTGTCCAGGCGCAGGGCCTGGTCCACCGGGTCGCTCGCGCCCGGCGCGCGCAGGCGCTCGGCGACGAAGGCGCGCGTGTGGTCCTCGCCCAGCCAGGGGTCCTGCAGCACGGCGCGCATCTCGGTGTGGTCGCGGTCGAAAAAGGCGGCCGCGTAGTCGTCCACCGGGCGCTGGCTGCCGTCCAGCTTGGGGTACCAGTGGTAGCCGCCGAACACCTCGTCGGCGCCCTGCCCGCTTTGCACCACCTTGCTGTGGCGCGCCACGGCCTCGCTGAGCAGGTAGAAGCCGATGCAGTCGTGGCTGACCATGGGCTCGCTCATGGCCTCGATGGCGGCGGGCAGGCGATCCAGCAGCTCGGACTCGGGCACGAACAGGCGCTCGTGCGTGGTGCCGAAGTGGCGCGCCACGGTGTCGGCGTACACGAACTCATTGCCGCACTCGCCGCCCACGTCCTCGAAGCCGACGTTGTAAGTGCGCAGGTCGCGCACGCCCTGCTCGGCCATCAGGCCCACGATGAGGCTGGAGTCCACGCCGCCCGACAGCAGCGCGCCCACGGGCACGTCGGCCACCAGGCGGCGCTTCACGGCCGTGCGCAGGCCGTCGAGCAGCAGCTCCTGCCAGTCGTCGAAGGAGCGCTGCTCGTCGCCGGCGTCGCGCTCGAAGGACAGGGACCAGTAGCACTCCTCGCGCTGCTGGCCGTCGGGGTCCACGTGCAGCAGCGTCCCGGGCGCCAGCTTGCGCACGCCACGCAGCAGGGTGCGCGGCGCCGGCACGATGGCGTGCAGCGACAGGTAGTGGTGCAGGCCGATGGCGTCGATGCCGGCGTCCACCCCGCCCCCGGCCAGCAGCGCCGGCAGCGTGGAGGCGAAGCGCAGGCCGCCCGGCACCGGCGCCAGGTACAGGGGCTTGATGCCCAGCCGGTCGCGCCCCAGCAGCAGCTTGCCGCTGTCGCGCTCCCACAGGGCGAAAGCGAACATGCCCTGCAGGCGCCGCACGAAGCCCGGCCCCCAGGCGTGGTAGGCCTTGATCAGCACCTCGGTGTCGCCGCTGGAATGAAAGCGGTAGCCGCGCGCGACCAGGTCCTCGCGCAGTTCATGGTGGTTGTAGATGGCGCCGTTGAAGACCACGCCCAGCCCCAACAGCGGATCGGTCATGGGCTGCTGCGCGGCGTCCGACAGGTCCATGATCTTGAGCCGCCGGTGGCCCAGGCCGAGGCGGTCGACGACCAGCAGGCCCTGGCCGTCGGGCCCGCGGGCGCTCTGTCGGTCGTTCATGCGCGCGATCGCGCCGGGGTCGACGGCCCGGCCGTCGAAACGTATCTCTCCTGCAAGTCCACACATGGCGGTGCTGCCCTCCTGTTCGGATGGCCGGTCGGCGCCAAGGCGGTGCTTCGGGAACGGCGGTCGGACCGGGCAGCGCCGGACAGAACCTGGAAACAGCGGGGAGAAGACGTCGATCGGCCGGTGCACGTCCGAGGCGGGCGGCCGGCGGAGCCGGCCATGCGGGAAGCGAATCGCCCAAGGGCGCCCGGCACCGCCGGGGCTCCCCCCACACCGTGGCACGGGGTGCACGCGGGTTGATGATGGGGTGGAACGGCTCATCATACTCAAATGAGCATGATGTTCAAGTCTTAATTGCGTTTTTTCATATTATGAAGGCCGACGCGCCCCCCCGGAGGAGCGCACCACGGATCGAGTGCCAAAAAAGAACCGGTTCTTGGAACCGGTTCAAACGCTGGAGACAATCGGTACCACTGTTCGATACGTCTCTACCGGCCCCGGAACAGGCCCAGCAGCATGGAGCCGAGCGCCAGCACGAGGAAGATGACGAAAAGGATCTTGGCGATGCCGGCCGCGCTGGCGGCGATGCCACCAAAACCCAGCACGGCAGCGATCAAGGCAATGACGAAGAAAACCACGGCGTAATGCAGCATGTCTGGCTCCTCTGCGAGGCCGCTGCCGCGACCCCGGCGTTGCATTCACAACGACCACCGTTGTGATGGCTTCACTCTAGGCATTCGCCGACCCGCGCGCTGCAAGTGCGCACCGCATCGACCTGTAGGACCCCACCGACGGACGGGCGCCGTGTCGGTGCCGTCCGACGCCGACCCGTCGCGCACGCCGACGGCGCCGCGCGGGGCCGCGCCGCACACTGCGGGCGACCCCACTGCGCCGCCAACACCATGCGCCACGAGGACCTCGACCCGCCCCGCCCCCTGCCCCCCGCCCGCTGGTGGTTCGCCTGGGCCTGGCTGTGCGCGCTCACGCTGTACCTGCTGGCGGGCTGCACCAGCCTGCCGCCGCGCGAGCCGCAGCAGGCCCAGGCCGGCGGCGGCCCCGGACTGGTCACCGTGCGCGGGGCCGACGGCGTGCTGTCGAAGGAAGAGAAACGCCAGACCCTGCGCGAGCTGAGCCAGGAAGGCCGCCACGAACTGCTGCGCCACCACCTGCGCACGCTCACGCAATCGGGCGACGCCGACCTGTACCGGGGCAACCGCACCCGGCTGCTGGTGGACGGCCCGGCCACCTTCGGCGCCATGAAGGCGGCGATCGCCCAGGCGCGCGGGCGCATCCTGCTGGAGAGCTACATCTTCGAGGACCAGGGCGTGGCCGCCGAGGTGGCCGATCTGCTGTTGCGCCGCGCCGCCGACGGCGTGAAGGTGGCGGTGATCTACGACGCGGTGGGCTCCATCACCACGCCGGTGGCGTTCTTCCAGCGGCTCAAGGACGGGGGTGTCGCCGTGTGCGAGTTCAACCCCATCAACCCGGTGCGCCGGCCCGGCTACTGGGGCATCACGCACCGCGACCACCGCAAGCTGCTGGTGGTGGACCAGCAGGTGGCGTTCACGGGGGGCATCAACATCAGCCGGGTGTACGGCTCGGGGTCGGCCTCGTGGCGCCGCTCGGCGCCCCCGGCCGGGGCCTCGCCCATCGACGATGGCTGGCGCGACACCCAGATCGAGCTGCGCGGCCCCGTGGTGCCGGCGCTGGCGAAGGTGTTCGAGACCACCTGGCGCGAGCAGGGCTGCCCGGGCGGGCTCGGCGAGCCGCCCGACAAGCCGCTCGCCGCCGAGCCCGGCGAACGCGTGGTGAAGGTCCTGGCCAGCGACCCGCGCGACGACGGCAACCGCATCTACACGGCGCTGGTCGCGGCGATCGACGCGGCGCAGGTGGAGGTGCACATCGCGATGGCCTACTTCGCGCCCGGCGAGGTGTTCGTGCAGGCGCTGTGCGACGCCGCGCGGCGCGGGGTGTCGGTGGAGCTGGTGCTGCCGGGCCGCAGCGACTCCTCCCTGGTGCTGCACGCAGGGAGGTCGTACTACACGCAGCTGCTGCAGGCCGGGGTGCGCATCTTCGAGATGGACCAGGCCGTGATGCACGCCAAGACGGCCGTGATCGACGGCGTGTTCTCCACGGTGGGCTCCAGCAACCTGGACTGGATCAGCTTCGTCGCCAACAACGAACTCAACGTGATCGTGCTGGGCGAGGAGTTCGGCGGCCAGATGAACGCGCTGTTCGAGCGCGACCGCCAGGCCTCACGCGCCGTGACGCTGGAGGCCTGGGAGCGGCGCGGCCTGGGCGGGCGGCTGATGGAGGGCGTGGGGCGGCTGCTGGAACGCTGGCTGTGAGCCGGCGGCGGCCGCCTACTGGATCAGGCCGTTCTTCAGCGCGTAGTACGTGAGCTCGCTGTTGCTGGCGAGCTTGAGCTTCTCCAGCACACGCGTGCGGTAGGTGCTCACGGTCTTGACGCTCAGGAACATGGACTCGGCCATGCTGCCCACGGTCTCGCCTTTGGCCAGGCGCAGGAAGACCTGCAGCTCGCGCTCGGACAGCAGCTCGTGCGGCAGGCGATCGGCGTCGCCGACCGCGTTGTCGGCCAGCAGCTCGGCCACCGAGGGGCTGATGTAGCGCCGCCCGCGCGCCACCAGGCGGATGGCGTTGACGATCTCCTCCGGCTCGCATTCTTTGTTGAGGTAGCCGCTGGCGCCGTAGCGCAGCAGCGTGGTGGCGTACTGCGCCTCGGGAAAGCCGCTGAGGATGAGCACCGGCAGATCGGGAAAGCGCGCCTTGATGGCCTGCAGCGCGTCCACGCCGCTGTGGTCGGGCATGGAGATGTCCATCAGCAGGACGTCCACCTCGCCGCCGCGCGCCAGCTCCAGGGCCTCGCGGCCGTTGTTCGCCTCGCCCGTCACTTTCAGGTCCACGTGTTCGCCGAGGAACTGCCGCAAGCCGGAGCGCACGATGGCGTGGTCGTCGACGATGCCTACCTTGATCATGTGTCTTTCATGGATGAAGCGGAGCGCTGCAATTTAGCAGGCCCGCCGCGCGCCCGGGGTCGGACGCTTCCTACACGCGGGGTCCGCGCATCGGCGCCGTCCTACAGCCGCTCGGCGATCCGCCCGACAGCGCGCGCGGCCCCGGCTTCCTACAGTGGCTTCACGGCTGGCGCAGCGCGCAACGGCCGACGCCATCCCCCCGGATGGCGCTACGCAACCCGCAACCCTCAAGGAGCCAACACATGAACTGGGATCGCATCGAAGGCAACTGGAAACAGGTCAAGGGCAAGATGCTCGAACAGTGGGGCAAGCTCACCGACGACGACCTCGACGTCGTCGCCGGCCGCCGCGAACAGCTCGCCGGCAAGATCCAGGAGCGCTATGGCTGCGCCAAGGACGAGGCCGAGCGCCAGGTGGCCGCGTGGGAGCGCACCGTGAGCGACGACTGGTTCGATCCCCCCGGCAGCGGCTCGCGCCGCCCGCACTGAGCGGCCGCCAGCCCCTACCCCATTCACCCTCCCGGCCGGCCTTCGGCGCCGGCCCCCGAAAGGAATCACCATGAAACCCAGCACCCGCTACACCGCCCTTGCCGCCGCCGCCCTCGCCTCCCTGGCGCTGGTGGCCTGCGGAGAACGTGAAGACGCCACCGTCGGCCAACGCATGGACAGCGCCGTGAACGAAGTCCAGCAAGCCGGCCGCGAGATGCGCGATGACGCCCGCCAGGCGGGCCAGGACATGCAGGCGGCCGGCAAGGAAGCCACCGACACCATCGCCCGCGATGCCTCCGACGCCGCCATCACCGCCAAGGTGAACGCCGCGCTGGCCGCCGACGATCAGCTGAGCGCGCTCGCGATCGACGTCGACACCACCAACGGGCAGGTCGAACTGAAAGGCACGGCGCCCACCGCCGCGGCCCGCGACCGCGCCACCACGCTGGCCCAGGCCGTACAGGGCGTGGTGAAGGTCGAGAACCGCCTGACCGTCCAGGCCAGCTGATCACCCACCCCACCAGGAGATGTCCATGATTGCCACCCGACTCACCACCGCCGTGTTCGCCGCCGCGGCCGGCCTGGCGCTGATCCAGGTCAGCGGCTGCTCGGTCGCGCGCGACCAGCAGACCGTGGGCGCCTACATCGACGACGCCACCATCACCACCCGCGTGAAGGCGCGTTTCGCCGAGGACCCGGCGGTGAGCGCGATGTCGCTCAACGTCGAGACCCTGAACGGCACGGTACAGCTCTCGGGCTTCGCCAAGTCCGAGGCCGAGCGCAGCGCCGCGGCCCGCCTGGCCGGCAACACGCCGGGGGTGAAGTCGGTGCGCAACGACATCGTGGTGCGCTGAGCGGGGCGCGCCCCGGCGCCTCCCCGCCGGCCCCTGTAGGAAACGTCCTACAACACCATCAGCGGACAGGAAGCCCGGGGGGCGCGCGAACACGGCATCATGGCCGTGCCCTCGCGCCCGCTCCCTTTTCGCCGGACCTTCGCCCGCCCAACGTTTCCGCCTGCCCCGTGTCACCGCTTCGCACTTTCATCGTCGAGGACAACAAGGTCATCTACGACAACCTGGTGTCCACCCTCCAGGAACTGGCCAATGTCGAGGTCGTGGGCCATGCCCGCAACGAGACGGAGGCGGTGAACTGGCTCACCGGGGCCGGCGGCACGGGTGAGACCGAAGGCGATCGCTTCGACCTCATGATCGTGGACATCTTCCTGCTCACCGGCTCCGGCCTGGGCGTGCTCAAGGCCGCGCAAGACGCCGGCCTGCCCGGGCGGCGGGTGGTGCTCACCAACTACGCCACGCCCGACATCCGCAAGCGCTGCGCCCAGCTCGGGGCCGATCGCGTGTTCGACAAGTCCTGCGAGCTCGAGGACTTGATCAGCTACTGCGAGCGCATCTCCGACGGCACCGCCACCGCCCCGGGCGACCTGCACTGAGGCGCGGCGGTCATGCCGACCCCCCGCCCCCGCCCTTGGCGCCGCGCCCACTGGCGCGCCGCCCGGTGGCACATGCCGCTGAGCGTGGCCCTGGCCGTGCTGCTGGCCGTGGGCGTGTTCGCCGGCGCCGAATGGACCTACCAGCGCGCGCTCGACTCCCTGGTCAACCTGGGCGGGCGCGACACCGCGCGCAACGCCCTGCAAACCGTGATGCGCCGCCTGCTCGACATCGAGTCCGCGCAACGGGGCTACCTGCTCACCGGCCGCGCCGCGTACCTGCAGCCCTACCAGGCCGCGCGCGCCGACCTCGGCAACGCCATCGGCCGCCTGCATGAGCACTACCGCACCGACCCCGAGCTTGCGCGGCTGGTGGACACGCTGGAGGAAAAGTCGCTGCAGAAGGTGTCCGAGGCGGCCGAAACCATCGCCCTGTACGACGCCGGCTCGCACGCCGCCTGGCAGGGGTTGGTGCTCACGGACATCGGGCGCGAGAAGATGGAGGCGGTGCGCCGCGTGGCCGACGTGCTGCTGGCCACCGAAGAGCGCCGCATCGCGGGCGAGCGCGCCGCCATCTACCGCACGCTGGAGGTGGGCCGCCTCAGCGTGCACGGCCTGGCGCTGCTGAGCCTGCTGGCCTACATCTTCTTCCTGCGCAACAACGCGGCCCTGCAGGCCAGCCAGGTGACGCACGCGGCCCAGCTGCGGGCGGAGCGCGACGCCTTCGAGCAGCAGGTGCGCCAGCGCACCGAGGAGCTGGCCCTGCTCAACCTGGGCCTGCAGGAGCTGCGCGAGGGCGAACGCGGCGGCCTGGCGCGCGCCTTGCACGATGACCTGGGCGCGCTGCTCACCACGGCCAAGCTCGACCTGACCCGCCTGCGCCACGCCCTGTCCGCGCCCAGCGCCGACGTGAGCGCGCGCCTGCAGCACCTGAGCGCCACGCTCGACCAGGGCATCGAAACCAAGCGGCGCCTGATGGAAGGCCTGATGCCCTCGGCGCTGCAGAACCTGGGCCTGCAGGCCGCGCTGGAGCAGCGCGCGGACGAGCTGCACCAGCGCACCGGTGTGGCGGTCGAACGCGATCTGCAGCCGCTGGAGCTCGACGCCTCGACGCGGCAGGCGCTGTTCGCCGTGGCCCAGGGCGCGCTGTCCAACGTGGAGCGCCACGCCGGCGCCAGCCGGGTGGTGCTGCGCCTGAGCGGCGAGGATGGCGCCATCGCGCTGTCCGTGGCCGACAATGGGCGCGGTTTCGCCGAGCGCGGCGGCTCCACCTCGGCCCTGGGCCTGCGCAACCTGCGCCACCGCATCGAGTCGCTGGGCGGCACCTTCACCGTGCGCAGCGCACCGGGCGACGGCACACACGTCGAGGTCCGATTGCCCGGGCGCGAACGCCCCACCGAGCCCACCGCCTTGCCCGAGGACCCACCCGCATGATCAAGTCGTCGATCGAACGCGTCGCCCGCACCCGCTGGGTCATGCCGCTCATCGTGGCCCTGGCCATCGTGGTCATGGCCATCAACGAGAGCAGCTACCAGCACTCGAACAACACGCTGCGACAGGGCATCGCCCTCACCGACGCCCGCATGCAGGCCGCGCGCACGCTGCAGGCGCTCACCGACGCCGAGACCGCGGCGCGCGCCTTCATCGCCAGCGGCAACGAAGGCGACCTGGCCAACTACCGCACGGCCATGCGGGACATGGCCGTCGCTCGGCCCGGCGCCTTCGAATGGCTGATCGCGCTCGACCCGCAACGCAAGGCCTCGATCGACAAGGTGCGCGAGCGCGTGGTGGAGCGCAACGCGATGCTGGCGCTGTGGGTGGAGATGACCGAGAAGGGCCAGAACACGCAGGCCCAGGTGCTGGCCAGCGGCGACCATGGCCGCCAGCTCTACGCCGACCTGCGCCAGGAGTTCGATGGCGTGCTGGAGCGCGCTGGCGCGGTGCAGGCCCGCGCGCGCATCTCGCTGCACGACGCCCTGCTCGTCAACCGCGTGGCGCTGCATGGGCTGGTGCTGGTCTCGCTGCTGGCGCTGAGCCTGTTCATGCGACAGATCCGCGAGTCCGACCAGCGCAAGGCCGAGGAGAACGAGCGCCTGGCCAAGCAGGTCGCCGTGCGCACCAGCGCGCTGCGCCACCTGGCCGGCCACCACGTGAACGCGCGCGAGGACGAGCGCGGGCGCGTGGCGCGCGAGCTGCACGACGAAATGGGCGGCCTGCTCACGGCGATGAAGCTGGAGCTGGCGCGCCTGCGCCGCGTGCCCGACCTGCCCGAGACGGCGAAAGAGCGTCTGGCCGGCCTCGAGCAACGCGTCAACGAGAGCATCGCGGTCAAGCGGCGCATCATCGAGCACCTGCGCCCGTCCTCGCTCGACCAGCTGGGCCTGATCCCCGCGCTGGAGATGCTGTGCCAGGAGGCCGCCGGCCGGCTGGGCATCCCCGTGCACACCGAGTTCTCGCCGGTGACGCTCTGCAAGGACACCGAGCTCACGGCCTACCGGCTGGTGCAGGAGTCGCTCACCAACGTGCAGAAGTACGCCCAGGCGCGCGAGGTGTGGGTGAGGCTCGCGCAGAGCGGCGACGCCGTGCACCTCTCGGTGCGCGACGACGGGCGCGGCTTCGACATCGAGGACGTGCCCGCCGGCCACCACGGCCTGCTGGGCATGAACGTGCGCGTGGAGTCTCACGCGGGGCAGCTGCGCATCACCAGCGCCCCGGGCCAGGGCACCCTGATCGAGGCTCGGTTGCCGGCGGCGCCCGCGACCGAGCCGGCGGTATCGGCGTGAAGCGGCGCCGCGCCGCCGGTTCGAAGGGAAGCGTCAGCGCCAGTTGAGCGCGCTGGCCGCCGCGGTGCCGAGTTCGGCCACCGCTTTCACGAAATGGCGCTCCCCATCGGACGGCGGGTGCGCCAGGCTGGCCGCCACCGCGATGACGACGGTACCGAGGTAGGCCAGGATGGCAAGGGCGGCGTGGCGCATGGGTCCTCCTTGGGTGTCGGGGGTGGCGCGCGGCGCCCCCCGATCGATCGCCAGAACCACTGTAGGGACGCCGCGGCCCACGCCGCGCAGGACGGCGGCGGTTCGGCGTGTCGGCACCGTCCTACAGGGAACGCCCGGCCGTTCCGCGCTTGTAACCACGCGGAAATTTCTTCAGGGATAATGAAACCAAATTACATGTCCGCCGGTGTCCCGGCCCTTTCAGGAGACTGCACCCCATGGCTACGCGCGCCACCAAGATCGTTGCCACCCTCGGCCCTGCCTCCAGCGATCCGGCCCTGCTCGAGGCCATGATCCGCGCCGGCGTCAACGTGGTGCGGCTGAACTTCTCGCACGGCAAGGCGCAGGACCACATCGACCGCGCCGCGCTGGTGCGCGAGGCCGCGCAGCGCGCCGGCCGCGAGGTGGGCATCATGGCCGACCTGCAGGGCCCCAAGATCCGCGTCGGCAAGTTCGCCCAGGGCAAGGTGCAGCTGGTGCCGGGCGAGAAGTTCGTGCTGGACGCCGAGCGCACCGAACCCGGCGACGAACAGGGCGTGGGCCTGGACTACAAGGAGCTGCCGCGCGACGTGAAGCCCGGCGACACCCTGCTGCTCAACGACGGCCTGATCGTGCTCACCGTCAACGCCGTGCAGGGCCCGGCCGTGCACACCACCGTCAAGCTCGGCGGCGAGCTGTCCAACAACAAGGGCATCAACAAGCAGGGCGGCGGCCTCACCGCTCCCGCGCTCACCGCCAAGGACATGGACGACATCAAGACCGCCATGGGCCTGAAGGCCGACTACGTGGCGGTGAGCTTTCCCAAGAACGCCACCGATATGGAGCTGGCGCGCCAGCTCTGCGCGGTGGCCGGCGGCGGCCACAAGCCGGGCCTGATCGCCAAGATCGAGCGTGCCGAGGCCATCCCCGAACTCGCCAACATCCTCAAGGCCTCGGACGGCATCATGGTCGCGCGCGGCGACCTGGCGGTGGAGGTGGGCAACGCCGCCGTGCCGGCGCTGCAGAAGCACATGATCCGGCTGGCGCGCGAGATGGACAAGGTTGTCATCACCGCCACGCAGATGATGGAAAGCATGATCGTCAACCCCGTGCCCACGCGCGCCGAGGTGAGCGACGTGGCCAACGCCGTGCTCGACGGCACCGACGCGGTGATGCTCAGCGCCGAGACCGCCGCCGGCAAGTTCCCGCTGGAGACCGTGCAGGAGATGGCCGCCATCTGCCTGGAGGCCGAGAAGGCCGACCTGCACGAGCTCGGCGCCGATTTCCAGGGCAAGACCTTCACGCGCATCGACCACAGCATCGCCATGGGCGCGCTGTTCACCGCGCACCACCTGGGCGCCAAGGCCATCGTGGCGCTCACCGACTCGGGCTCCACCGCGCTGTGGATGAGCCGGCACATCGTGCGCACCCCCATCTACGCGATGACCCCCAACCTCACCACCCAGCGGCGCATGACGCTCTACCGCAACGTGCGCCCGCTGCTGATGGAAACCAACGTGGACCGCGACAACGCCCTGGCCGACGCCGAGGCGCACCTGAAGAAGCGCGGCATCGTGCAGGCCGGCGACGTCTACGCGATCACCGTGGGCGAGCCCATGGGCCAGCCCGGCGGCACGAACACGCTGAAGATCTGCCGCGCGGGCTGAGCCCGAGCCCCGGCGCTCAGTCGAACCGCATCGACACGCCGGTCACGAACATGGTGTCGGCTTTCTTGAGGTTGGTGCCGGGGTCGCTGTCGTAGCGGTGGTTCAGGCCCGCGGTCAGGTTCACGCGCTGCGTCATCGCCACCGTCAGGCCCAGGTCCAGCACGGCGCGGAACTTGCCCGAATCGCGCAGGTCCGGAAAGACCGAGAACTTCTGGCGGAAGCTGGTGGTGTCGGTGAGCTTGTGGCTGGACTCCTCCGACAGCACCAGCTCCAGGCGGCCGTAGGACCCCCGCAATTCGTCGGCGATCACGGTGGGCGTGATGTAGCGGTCGTAGCTGTAGCCCAGGCCGCCCGAGATGTCGAAGAAGCCGGAGGCGTCGCTCCAGATGTGGCGGCCCACACCCGTGGCCAGCGAGTAGCGCCCCGAGATGTTCGCCAGCCGGTCGCGCATCAGCTCGCCCGAGCCGAAGCCGAACCAGTCGATGGAGAAGTCGCGGTTGTACTGGGTGCGCAGGCCATAGCGCTCCACGGTGTCCACGCCGTTGCTGCGGGCGCGGTCGGCCTTGGCGTCCCAGGTCCACTTGTCCATGCTGGTCTGGCGCGCGCCCTCGGCGGCCAGGTTCAAGGTCGCGGCGTCGTTGTTGCCGGAGGAGAAGTTGGCGCCCGCGCTCAGCAGGTAGCGCCACTGGCCGTCGGGTTTGAGCGTGACCTGGGCCTGAGTGAGCGCCGGCGCCAGCAGGGCGGCGGACGTCAGCGTCGCGATCAGGGGGCGGCGTGCCATGGCGGTTCCTTTCTTCTGCAAAAGCCTGAACGTGTGGCTTTGCACGCCCACAGTTCCCCATGGGGTTGTGACCATTGGTGACGACACGGCCCGGCAGGACCCGAAAGCTAGAATGGCGGGTTACACCACGGTTACCAACGATTCAACGGATAAAGGGGAATCCCATGGCGCTCGTTTCCATGCGCGAACTGCTCGACCACGCCGCCGCCAACAGCTACGGCATCCCGGCGTTCAACGTGAACAACCTCGAACAGGTGCAGGCCGTGATGGCGGCCGCCGACGAAGTGGGCGCTCCCGTCATCCTTCAGGCCAGCGCCGGCGCACGCAAGTACGCGGGCGAGCCCTTCATCAAGCACCTGATCCAGGCCGCGATCGAGATGTACCCGCACATCCCCCTGGTCATGCACCAGGACCACGGCCAGAGCCCCGACGTCTGCCAGGGCGCCATCAACCTGGGCTTCTCCTCCGTGATGATGGACGGCAGCCTGGAGGCCGATGGCAAGACCATCGCGAGCTACGACTACAACGTGGACGTGACCCGCAAGGTCGTCGACATGGCCCACAAGCTGGGCGTCACCGTCGAAGGCGAGCTGGGCTGCCTGGGCAGCCTGGAGACCATGAAGGGCGACAAGGAAGACGGCCACGGCACCGACGCCACCATGACGCGCGAGCAACTGCTGACCGACCCCGAGCAGGCCGCCGATTTCGTCAAGAAGACCCAGCTCGATGCCCTGGCCATCGCCATCGGCACCAGCCACGGCGCCTACAAGTTCACGCGCAAGCCCACGGGCGACATCCTGGCCATCGAGCGCATCAAGGAAATCCACCGCCGCCTGCCCAACACGCACCTGGTGATGCACGGCTCGTCCAGCGTGCCGCAGGAGCTGCTGGCCCAGATCAACCAGTACGGCGGCAAGATGAAGGAAACCTACGGCGTGCCGGTCGAGGAAATCCAGAAGGCCATCCAGTTCGGCGTGCGCAAGATCAACATCGACACCGACATCCGTCTGGCCATGACCGGCGCGGTGCGCAAGTTCCTGGCCGAGAACCCCGACAAGTTCGACGCCCGCGAATGGCTCAAGCCCGCGCGCGAGGCCGCCAAGCAAGTCTGCAAGCAGCGCTACATCGAATTCGGCTGCGAAGGCCAGGCCGGCAAGATCAAGGGCGACAGCCTGCAGGTGGTGGCCGCCAGGTACGCGAAGGGCGAACTGGCCCAGGTCGTGAACTGATCCCCCAACGCGCCCGAGGCGCTGACGCCACCGCTCGGCACCGCCGTCGGTGGCGTTTTTCTTGGGCGCGGCGGATCAGTCTTCCCAGTCCCCCGCCTGGATCGCCGCCACGATCTCGCGTCCCGTGCGCACCAGCGCCGGCGCGAAGTGCTCGTGCAGCAGCGCGCCCTTCAGGCGCGCGGCCGGCCCGCCCACGGTGAGCGACAAGGGCTCGCGACCATCGCCCAGGTCCACGCCGACGCCGATGGCGGCGATGTCCTGCTCCCACTCCGAGGCCGAGACCACGTAGCCGCGCGCCGCGTGATCGGCCTCGGCGCGGCGCAGGCCGGCCTCCCGCTCGGGCCAGCGCGCCGGGTCCTCGGCCCGCAGCCGTTGCGCGACGAGCGAGCGCATGCCCGGCGCCGAGGCGCACCACATCGCGCGGCCCATGGCCGTCTCGGCAAAGGGCAGGCGCGTGCCCACGTCCAGCCCCAGGATGAGGCGCGCCGTGCTGCGGCAATGCGCCACGTAGACCACCGAGGTGCCGTGCCGCACGCCCAGCGAGATGGCGGCCTGCGTGTCCTCGGCCAACGTTTCCATGAAGGGCCGCGCCAGGCGCCCGATCTCGAAATTGGAGAGCACGCTGAAGCCCAGCGACAGCACCGCCGGGCTCAGCGCGTACTCGCCGGTGGCGGCGCGGTGGCGCAGATAGCCCAGGCTGGTGAGCGTGAACGTGAGGCGCGACACCGTGGCCTGCGGCAGGCCGCTGCGGCGCGCGAGCGCCTGGTGCGCGAGCCAGCGGTCGGCCGGGCCGAAGCAGCGCAGCAAGGTCAGGCCGCGCGCGAGCGCGGAGACGAAGCGCCGGTCTTGCGAGGGATCGGCCTCGTCGGGTGTGGGCGAAAGGGGGTGGCGCTGGCGTCCCATGGATCGGTGGCTTTCGTCTTATTCCGCTGATCGGAATTTAAGGCCCATCACCCCCGAACAGGGGGGCTCGATTTCCCTGAATCGCATTGACGCCCCGGTGGACCGCGCCGCATATTGATCGCACACGGATTGTTTTTCCGATCAGCGGAATATCAAAGCTGCATGCGCCCGCTCGCCGATCACTGGCCGCCCGGTCTGCCGCGCCCGCTCGCGGCGCCGGAGGCCAACGTCTTCCACAACCTGGAGGCCTCGGCCGCGCGCCACCCGCACAAGCCCTTCACCGTCTACTACGACACGCCGCTGAGCTACGGGCAGGCCCTGCGCGAAGCCGAGCGCATCGCCGCCTTCCTGGAGCAGCGCTGCGGCGTGCGGCCCGGCGACCGCGTGCTGCTGTGCCTGCAGAACAGCCCGCAGTGGGCGCTGGCCTTCTACGGCATCCTGCGCGCCAACGCGGTGGTGGTGCCGGTGAACCCCATGAACCGCGTGGAGGAGCTGCGCCACTGCGTGAACGACAGCGGCGCGCGCGTGGCCATCGCCGCGCAGGACCTGCTGCCGCAACTGCGCCCCCTGCTGGCGGACGGCGCCAGCGCCGACGACACCGGCCTGCAGCACGTCCTCGTCGCCACCTACAGCGACCACCTGCGCGAGCCCACCGAACTGCGCGTGCCCGACTTCGTGCGCGCGCCGCGCGAGCCGCTGGGCGACCATCCTGCCCTCGCCGCCTG
Source organism: Hydrogenophaga sp. 70-12 (assembly GCF_001897365.1). NCBI lineage: Bacteria > Pseudomonadati > Pseudomonadota > Betaproteobacteria > Burkholderiales > Comamonadaceae > Hydrogenophaga > Hydrogenophaga sp. 70-12. Next base: position 1,873 of record NZ_MKSS01000080.1, on the reverse strand, counting down.
GGCCGACGCGCTGGCGGCCGGGCTCACGCCGGGCCCGCTCACCGCCGGCCCCGACGATCTCTGCGCCATGCCCTACACCTCGGGCACCACCGGCCTGCCCAAGGGCTGCATGCACACCCACCGCAGCGTGATGGCCACGCTGGTGGGCGGCGTGCGCTGGTTCGGCACCACGCCCGACGCGGTCTGCCTCGCGGTGCTGCCCTTCTTCCACGTCACCGGCCTGTCGGGCAGCCTCAACGGGCCGCTGTACGCGGGCGCCACGCTGGTGGTGCTCTCGCGCTGGGACCGCGAGGCCGCCGCGCACTGCATGCAGCGCTACGGCGTCACGGTGTGGCAGGCCATCGCCACCATGGTGATCGATTTCCTTGCCCAGCCGGACCTGGAGCGCGTCGACCTCTCCCGCCTGGGCTGCGTGCGCGGCGGCGGCGCGGCCATGCCCGACGCCCTGGCCGCACGGCTCAAGGCCCTCACCGGCCGCGACTACATCGAGGGCTACGGGATGACGGAGGCCATGGGCGCCACCCACATCAACCCGCCGCACCGGCCCAAGCCGCAGTGCCTGGGCCTGCCGGTGTTCGAGGTGGACGCCCGCGTGATCGACCCCGAGACCGGGGCCGAGCGGCCCGTGGGCGAGACCGGCGAAATCGTGCTGCGCGGCCCGCAGGTGATGCAGGGCTACTGGCGCCAGCCGCAGGCCACGGCGCAGGCCTTCATCGAGATCGGCGGCCAGCGCTTCCTGCGCACCGGCGACCTGGGTCACGTCGACGAAGAGGGCTACTTCTTCATGACCGACCGCCTCAAACGCATGATCAACGCCAGCGGCTACAAGGTCTGGCCCGCCGAGGTGGAGGCGCTGATGTACCACCACCCCGCCATCCAGGAGGCCTGCGTGATCGCCGCGCGCGATGCGCGGCGCGGCGAGACGGTCAAGGCCCTGGTGGTGCTGCGCCCCGGACAGCGCGGCCGCGTGAGCGAGCAGGACCTGATCGACTGGGCGCGCGGCCGCATGGCCGCCTACAAGAGCCCGCGCATCGTCGAATTCGTGGCCTCGCTGCCCCGCTCGGGCAGCGGCAAGGTGATGTGGCGCGAACTGCAGGAGCAGCAGGCCGCGCGCGACGCCGCCGCGCCCCCGTGATCCCCCGCGCCGTGCGCTGCGCGGCACCCATCGCCATCCGGCAAACCACCCGCAAGGAGACAAGACGATGACCCGCCCGACAGAACACGCCCCGACCCTGCGCCGCCGCAGCCTGCTGCTGGCCGGCGTGGCCGCCAGCGCCGGCGCCGCCCCCTGGGTCGCGGCCCAGGCGCAGGCCTACCCCAGCCGTCCCATCACGCTCATCATTCCCTGGCCGGCCGGCGGCTCCACCGACCGCCACCTGCGCACCCTGGCCGAACTCGCCAGCAAGCACCTGGGCCAGGCCATCACCGTGGAAAACCGCCCCGGCGCCGGCGGCACCCTGGGCCCCAGCACCATGGCGCAGACCGCCAAGCCCGACGGCTACACCATCGCCCAGTTCCCGCTGGGCCTGCTGCGCATGCCGCACATGCAGAAAACCAGCTGGGACCCGCTGAACGACTTCACCTACATCATCGGCGTCTCGGGCTACACCTTCGGCCTCACCGTCAAGGCCGACTCGCCCTACAAGACCTTCAAGGACTACATCGAGGCCGCGCGCCAGCGCCCGGGCGAGATCAACTACGGCTCCACCGGCACCGGCAGCAGCCCGCACCTGCTGATGGAAGAGCTGGCCGGCAACGCCAAGGTCAAGCTGGTGCACGTGCCCTTCAAGGGCAACGCCGACCTGCAGGCCGCCCTGCTCGGCGGCCACGTGATGGCCCAGAGCGACGCCAGCGGCTGGGACAAGTACGTCGA
>NZ_MKSS01000079.1:0-18502 GCF_001897365.1 Hydrogenophaga sp. 70-12 | reverse complement strand
TGTGCAGCCACTCCAGCGCGGCGTAGCCGGCCTCCAGCGCTTCGGGAAAGCGGTGCGCGGGCGCCAGCGGGTAGGCCAGCGAGGCCACCACCGCGCCCGCGCCGGCCAGCAGCTCCGCCAGGCAGGCGCCGCTGTCCAGGTCGCCCGAGACGAACGCGCCGCCATGGAAGTGCAGCACCAGCGGCCGTGCGCCGCCGCGCGGCTTGCGGCCCAGCACACGCAGCGTGAGCGGCGGCTGGCCCGGCACGGACAGCGTCTGCGCCGCGGCGGCGGCGAAGGGGGAGGCAGTGGAATCCATGGCGGCGACTATAGGCACAGCGGCCGTGCGGAAAAAGCGGGACCGCGCCACCGCTCTGTTTCCCGTGCATGAACAATCCGGCCCCCACAATCGCCGCACAGCACACACAGGAGCCGGGGAATGGACCAGTTGCAATCGATACGCGTGTTCGCGCGCGTGGTGGAGGCGGGCACCTTCACCAAGGCCGCGGAATCGCTGGACCTGCCCAAGGGCACGGTGACCAAGCTGGTGCAGCACCTGGAGTCGCGCCTGAAGGTCAAGCTGCTCAACCGCACCACGCGGCGCGTGACGGTGACGCCCGACGGCGCGGCCTACTATGAGCGCACCTCACGCCTGCTCAATGACCTCGACGACGTCGAGGCCAGCATGACCAATGCCCAGGCCAAGCCCAGCGGTCGCCTGCGCGTGGACGTGGGGACCTCGGTGGCGCAGCTCATCCTCATTCCCGCGCTGGCCGACTTCTATCGCCGCTACCCCGACATCCAGCTCGACATGGGCGTGACCGACCGGCCGGTGGACCTGATCACCGACAACGTGGACTGCGTGATCCGCGGCGGCGAGCTGCTGGAGCAGTCGCTGGTGGCGCGGCGCATCGCCAACCTGCCGCTGGTGACGGTGGCCTCGCCGGCCTACCTGAAGGCGCACGGCACGCCCACGCACCCCGAGCAGCTGCAGACCGAGCACACGGTGATCAACTACTTCTCCACGCGCACGGGGCGGATGTACCCGAACGAATTCCACAAGGACGGGCAGAAGCTGGAGATTTCGGGCCGCTACCGGCTCTCGGTCAACGAGAGCAACGCCATGACGGCCGCGCTGCTGGCTGGCCTGGGCATCGGGCAGACCGGGGGCTTCGTCGCCATGCCGCTGATCGAGCGCGGCGAGCTGGTGCAGGTGCTGGAGGAATGGGCCTGCGAAACGATCCCGGTGTACGTGGTGTACCCGCCCAACCGGCACCTCAGCGCCAAGGTGCGGGCCTTCGTGGAATGGGCGGCGGAACTGTTCGCCAGACACCCGCACCTGGGGCGCTGATAGGCTTGGCCCATGGCAGGCGAGCGACAGAGGAAAGGCCGATCCCGCGATGTCCGAGCAGCAGCAACCGAGAACCCTACTGGTGGTGGACGACCATGAGCTGGTGCGCGTGGGCCTGCGCCAGGTCATCGCCCAGCGCTTCGCCGACCGCTTCCATGTCGAGGAAGCGCACAGCCTGGAGCAGGCCCTGTCGTTCCTGGAGCGCCGCGCCGATGAGGTGTCCCTGCTCCTGCTCGACTTGAACCTGGGCGATGCGCGCGGCCTGTCCGGGCTCAAGCTGCTGGGCCGGCTCTACCCGCGGCTGCGGGTGGCCATCGTGTCGGGCACGCACGATGCCCGTGTGCGCGAGGAGGCGCTGGCCCACGGCGCTCTGGGGTACTTCTGCAAAACCGGCGATACCCGCGACCTGAGCGGTTTGCTCGACACGATCGAACGCGCCGCGGCGCCGGGCGCGGCAGGGCCGGGCGCGGCGCGTGGCGCGGGGCTGCCGTCGGCGCCCTTGAACAACCGCCAGATCCAGGTGCTGGAGCTGCTGCTGAGCGGCCTCGACAACCGGGCGATCGCGGCCGAGACCGGGCTGGCGCTGGGCTCGGTGAAGAACTGCGTGTCGGCGATTTTTCTCTCGTTCAACGTGCGTTCCCGGGCCGAGCTGATCGGCCGCTTTTCCTGAGGCCCGCCATGACCGCCTGGCCATGGCAGTTCCCCTTCGCAGCCACCGCGCCGCTGGCGGTGCAGCGCATCCAGCTTGAGCTGCTGCTGGAAAAAACCGGGCCGGTGCGCATCCTCTCGCCCATTCCCTTCGCGACGCCGCTGGCGATCGTTTTCTACTGGAAATGGGCCTCCAGCCTTGCGCTGGTCTGGCTCGGCCTGTTCTATGCCGCCGTGCTGCTCACCTACCTGCGGCGGCGGCGGCTGGAGGCCCGGGGCCCGCTGCAGGACCACGAGCTGTCGGCGGTGCTGCGGGGCCGCGTGCGCGACATCTTTTTGCTGGGCGCCATGTGGGGGGCCGCGCCCTGGCTGCTGAGCGCGCACCGCAGCGTCGACGGCCTGCTGCTGATCTCCCTGTTCATCATCGGCGCGATCTCGCTGGGCTCGGCCATCGTCTCCACGCACCGCCAGACCATCGCCGCGTTCAGCGTGCCGGCCGCCGCCGGCATGGTCAGCGCCTGTGTCTGGCACGGCGGCCTGGTCGGCTGGGTGCTGGCCTTTTGCATGGCGCTCTTTCTGGCGATGACGCTCAAGTGGACGTTCCAGCAGGCCGATCTGCTGGCGCAGTCGCTCACGGTCCGCTTCGAAAAGGAAGACCTCGCGCGCCGCCTGGCGCAGCAGGTGGCGCTGGTCGAAAACGCCAACCGGGAAAAGAGCCGCTTCCTCGCCTCCGCCAGCCACGACCTGCGCCAGCCTCTGCACGCCATCTCGCTGTTCACCTCGGTGCTCGAGCGCGCCCGGCTCGACGCCGACAGCGCGCGCACGGTCGCGCGGCTGGGCCACTCGGTGCGCGTGCTGAACCAGTCGCTCGACACCATGCTGGACATCTCGCGGCTGGACGCGGGGGCCGTGCAGCCCCGGCTGGCGCCCTTGCGGGTGCACGAGCTGTTCCTCTCGCTGAGCCACACCTTCTCGGGCAGCGCCCAGGCGCGCGACCTGCAGATCCGCTTCCGCGCGCCGGGCGACCTGGCCGTCGTGAGCGACGCGCAGCTGCTCACCCGCCTGCTCGGCAACCTGATCGACAACGCCATCAAGTACACGCGCCGCGGTGGCGTGCTGATCGCGGCGCGCTCGGGGGCGCCGGCGGCCCGCGAGGGCTGGGTCTGCTTCGAGGTGATCGACACCGGCATCGGCATCGCCGCCGAGCACCAGCAGCGGGTGTTCGACGAGTTCTACCAGCTCGCCAACCCGCAGCGCGACCGCGCCCATGGCCTGGGCATCGGCCTGTCCATCGTCAAGCGGCTGTCCGGCCTGCTGGACCACCCCATCGCGCTCGTGTCCGCGCCGCAGCGGGGCACGCGCTTTCGGGTCTGGGTGCGACGGGCCGCCGCGCTCGACGCGCCCCGGCCGGCGGACGCCGGGCGGGCGCCGGCCGCGCCGGCCGAGCAGCAGCTGCCGCGCCACGTGCTGGTCATCGACGACGAGCCGGTCGGCCGCGAGGCCCTGGCCTTGCTGCTCTCCTCCTGCGGTTGCACCGTGTACCCCGCTGGCGACCTCGGGCAGGCGCGGCAGCTGCTGGACCGGCACCCGATCGAGGCCGTGGTGTCCGACTTCCGCTTGCCGGGCGAGGGCAACGGCCTGGACCACCTGCTCGCGCTGCGCCGCGCGTCGCCGCAGCTGCGCACCGTGCTGGTCACCGGCGAGACCGCGCCCCAGCGCATCGCCGACATCAAGGCCAGCGGCGTGCCCTACCTGCACAAGCCCGTGCGGGCGCAGCAACTGATGGACGCGCTGGCGGGCACGCTGGTGGCCCCGCCCGCGATGTGACCGGGGTCACTTACACCGGGCACAGGCGCCCGGGATACTCGCGGCCGTCCACACAACGCCCCCGCTCAGGCCCGCTCCCATGTCCCAACCGCTGCTCGGTCTCGTCCTGTCCCTTCTTGCCACCACCGCCCTGGCCGCGCCCGACCCGCAGTGCGCCGAGTACGACACGCTGCGCGCCCAGCGCGACAAGGCCTTGCAGGCGAAGAACCTGCCGCAGTACTGCGGCGCCCTGTCCGGCCTGATCCGCCTGATGCCGGCCACGCCCCCCGCACCGGCGCGGCTTCAGTGCGAGGCCAGGGCCACGGGCATGAAGGTGGAGACCTGGCTGGGCATCCGCCCCGACGTGATCGCCAACATGAAGAGCACCTGGGACGGACAGTGCCGCTGACCCACCGTCACTGAGGCCGGTCGGCGCCGGCCTTCACCTGGGACAGCTTGCAGTCCTTCTTCAGGAACAGGTCGGCCAGGTGTTCGCTGCGCGCCTGCGTGCGCTCCAGGGCCTGCTCCGCGTTCATCTGCCGCGTGGTGGCCTGCATCATCTTGTCGACGCTGTCCTGCATGTCGGCCCGGCGCGCCTCGGCCGCGGCTTGCATGGCATAGCCCTGCACCTGCGCGCCGCCCGGGATCAGGCCGAGCAGCCCGCCGCCGATGGCCGAGCCCATGCCGCCGCGCGCGCCGCTGGCCTGCTGCACCATCTGGTTCTGGATGTCCGTCATGGCCTGCTGGGCCTGCAGGGCATCGGCCCGCTGCGCCTCGCTGGCTTGCTCCAGGGCCTGGCTCTCCGCGTAGATCTGCGCGCAACTGAGTTCACCGTCGCCCAGCTTGCGCACGCTTTGCGCGCCGCCGACCACGGGGGCGAGGGCCAGCAGGCCATACAGGGACAAACGCGTGAACGGGGCGGGCTGCATGGGGTTCCTTTGTGCGGGGCGGGGCCGCGCGGGCGGCGATCCGGCCAGTGTCGGGCAGGCGCCACCCGGCGGGAAGTGACCCAGGTCACACCGCGCCTGTGACTCAGACCACAGTGCGGTGCCGGGCGATGCAGGTTTGCAGCACCTCGTCGTGCCCGCGCCGCCACCAGCGGCCGGTGGAGAAAATTTCCACCTCGCTGAAGCCCCCGAAGCCCTGGTCCTCCACCCAGCCGCGGATGCGCGGGATGTCGATCACGCCGTCGCCCATCATCCCGCGGTCGTTCAACAGGTCGGTGGTGGGCGTGAGCCAGTCGCACACATGGAAGGCCAGCAGGCGCTCGCGGCCTGCGCGTTCGATCTGCGCCCGCAGCTTGGGGTCCCACCACACGTGGTACACGTCCACCGCCACGCCGAGCGCGCCGCTGCGCCCGGGGTCGAGCGCGTCGCACACGTCCAGGGCCTGCTCCAGGGTGTTGATGCAGGCGCGGTCGGCCGCGTACATGGGGTGCAGGGGCTCGATGGCCAGCGGCATGCCCTTGTCCTTCGCGTAGTGAAGCAGCTCGGCGATGCCCTCGCTCACCTGCTGGCGCGAGCGCGCGATGTCCTTGTGCGCGGCCTGGCCCGTCAGGGCGCCGGGCAGCGCGCCCACCACCAGCACCAGGCAGGGCGCGCCGAGCTCGCAGGCCTCGTCCACGGCGCGGCGGTTGTCGTCGCGCGCGGCGGCCAGGCCGGCCGCGTCCACGGCGGGGAACATGCCGCCCCGGCAGTAGCCCGAGAGCTTCAGGCCCAGGGCCTTCACCTGCGCGGAGACGGCCTTCAGGCCGGCGGCCGCGACCTGGTCGCGCCAGGGCGAGATGGCGGGAATGCCGTGGCGCGCCACGGCGTCCAGGATCTGCGGCAGCGGCAGGTCCTGGCCCTGGCTCTTGCGCACGGTGGCGGTGTTGATGGACAACCAGCGGTGGTCGGTGGAGAAGTCGCGCATCACTCGATCCCGTGCAAGGCCAGCAGGGTCTTCATGCGCCGCAGCGCCAGCTCGGGCTGTTCGAGCAGGTTCGCGGCGTCGGCCAGGCGGAACAGCTCGGCCAGGTGCGGCAGTGAGCGCGTGCTTTGCTGGCCGCCCACCATGCTGAAGTGGCTCTGGTGGCCGTTGAGCCAGGCCATGAAGACCACGCCCGTTTTGTAGAAGCGCGTGGGCGCCGCGAAGATGTGGCGCGACAGCGGCACCGTGGGGCCGAGGATGTCGTGGAACTGGCGGGTGTTGCCCTGCGCCAGTGCACCCAGCGCGGCGCTGGCGGCGGGCGCGATGGCGTCGAAGATGCCCAGCAGCGCGTCGCTCTTGCCGTGGGTGGGCTCGCTGCCCCAGCCGTCGCCCGCGATGAGTTCGGCGTAGTTGAAGTCGTCGCCCGTGTACATGCGAACGCCGGCCGGCAGGCGCCGGCGCATGGCGATCTCCTTGTCCTTGTCGAGCAGCGAGATCTTGATGCCGTCCACCTTGCCGGCGTGCGCGGCGATGATGCCGAGCGCCGTGTCCATCGCGGCGTCCAGGTCCCGGGTGCCCCAGTAGCCGCCGAGCGCGGGGTCGAACATGTCGCCCAGCCAGTGCAGCACCACGGGCTGCCGCGCCTGGCTCAGCACGCGGCCGTAGACGCGCTCGTAGTCGGCCGGTCCCTTGGCCACTCGCGCCAGCGCGCGGCTGGCCATCACGATGAGCCGGCCGCCGAGCTTCTCGATCGCGGCCATCTGTTCCTCGTAGCCGGCGATGACCTCGTCGACCGTCTTCACGTGCTCCAGCACCAGGTGGTCTGTGCCGCAGCCCGAGGCCACCAGCGCGCCGGGGTGGTCCTGGGCGGCGTCGAGCGAGCGGCGGATGAGTTCCAGCGAGGTCGGCCAGTCCAGGCCCATGCCGCGCTGCGCGGTGTCCATGGCCTCGGCCACGCCCAGGCCGAGCGACCACAGGCGCTGGCGGTAGGCGATGGTGGCGTCCCAGTCGATGGCGCATTGCAGCCAGGGGTCGATGGCCGCGCGCGGGTCGGCCACCACGTGCGCGGCCGAGTAGGCGATGCGGTTGAATGTCAGGCCCGGTGTGGGTTTCACCGGCGCGCTGCCGCGCAGGGTGTAGGCCTCGATCGCGCCCGAGGCGGTGGGCAGTTGAAGGGACAAGTTCATTGTTCGGATGCCGAGGCGGCTCGCGTGAGGTGATCTGATCGGGAGACACCGCGGAACCGGCTGTGCCGGGCCGCAGGTGTCGCCCCCTGGAGGGGGTCGCGCGAAGCGCGGCGGGGGTGGTTCACTTCACTTCAGACCTTCAGCGCCGGCACGTCGATCCAGCGGCGCTCGCTCCAGCTCGCCAGCGCGGCCTCCACCAGCTGCACGCCCTTGGCGCCTTCGGGCAGGGTCCATTGGTAGGGCGCGTCCTCCACCACGTGGCGGATGAAGTGCTCCCACTGGATCTTGAAGCCGTTGTCGTAGACCTGGGTGTCGGGCACGTCCTGCCACTGCTCGGAGAAATTCATGGTGTTCTTCACGTCCGGATTCCACACCGGGCGCGGCGTGTTCACGCGGCTCTGCGCCTTGCAGCCGGTCAGCGTGGCGACGGCGGACCCGTGGGTGCCATCGACGTGGAAGGTCACCAGGTCGTCGCGGTTCACGCGCGTGGCCCAGCTCATGTTGAGCTGCGCGATCACGGGCTCGCCGTTGTGGCCGGTGAGCTCGGCGGTGGCGTAGGCCGCGTCGTCCGCGGTGCACTCGTAGGGCTGGCCGGCCTCGTCCCAGCGCTTGGGGATGTGCGTGGTGCCGATGCAGGACACCGCCTTCACCTCGCCGAACAGGTTGTCCAGCACGTAGCGCCAGTGGCACATCATGTCGAGGATCATGCCGCCGCCGTCTTCCTTGCGGTAGTTCCAGCTCGGGCGCTGGATGGGCTGCAGGTCGCCCTCGAACACCCAGTAGCCGAACTCCAGGCGCACGCTGAGCATGCGGCCGAAGAAGCCGGCGCGGCGCAGCATGTCGAGCTTGCGCAGGCCGGGCAGGAAGAGCTTGTCCTGAACGGCGCCGTGCTTGAGGCCCTGCTTCTTTCCGGCCTCCTGCGCCAGGCGCGCAATCTCCACCGCCTCGTTCAGGTTGGTGGCGATGGGTTTCTCGCAGTAGACGTGCTTGCCCGCGCGGATGGCCTTGGCCAGCAGCGTGGGGCGCATCTGGGTGGTGCCGGCGTCGAAGAACACCGTGTCGGCGGGGTTGGCCAGCGCGGCATCGAGGTCGGTGCCCCAGCGCGCGATGCCGTGCGCCTTGGCCAGGGCCTCGATCTTCTCGGCGTTGCGGCCGATGAGGATGGGGTCGGGCATCACGCGGTCGCCGTTGCTCAGGGCGACACCGCCCTGGGCGCGGATGGCGCAGATCGAACGGATGAGGTGCTGGTTCATGCCCATGCGCCCGGTCACGCCGTGCATGATGAGGCCGAGTGTCTTGACTGCCATGTGAAGGTCCTTGCTGGTGCTGTCGTCGTGCGGGGGATTCAGTTGCCGACCTGCAGGCCGGCGGCCTTGACCAGGGCCGCGTTGGCCTTGATCTCGTCCTTGATGTAGGCGTCGAACTGCTCGGGCTTGAGCGTCCAGGCGTCGGCGCCGAGCTTGAGGAAGCGTTCCTTCACCTCGGGCGTGGCCAGGGCCTTCACCACCTCGTCGTGCAGGCGGTTGACGATGTCGCGCGGCGTCTTGGCCGGCGCCATCATCCCGATCCAGAAGTTGAACTCGGAGCCGGGCACGCCGGCCTCGGCGGTGGTGGGCACCTCGGGCAGGGCGCTGGCGCGGCGCGGCGAGCCCACGGCCAGGGCGAGCAGCTGGCCGTCCTTGATCTGGCCGATGACGGGCGCGATGGGCGAGAAGTAGTAGTCCACGCGGCCCGCGATCACCTCGGTCACGGCCTCGGCCGAGCCCTTGAAGGGAATGTTCACCGCGTCGATCTGCGCGGCCATCTTGAACTTCTCGGCGTTCAGGTGCGTGGCGCTGCCCTGGCCGGCCGAGGCGAAGTTCATCTTGCCGGGGTGGGCCTTGGCGTGGGCCACGAGCTGCGGCAGGGTCTTGAGGTTCTTGCCGGGCGCGATCACCAGCACGTTGGGCGTGGAGGAGATCGGCGTGACCCCGGCGAAATCGTTCGCGGTGTCGAAGGAGAGTTTCGCGAAGGTGGAGGGGCTCACCGTGTGCGAGGACGAGTGGATCATGATGGTGTAGCCATCGGGCGCGGCCGTGGCCACCGCGGCCTGGCCGATGGTGCCGCTGGCGCCGCCGCGGTTGTCCACGATCACCGGCTGGCCCATGCTCTGGCTCATCTTGTCGGTGATGGCGCGGGCGATGATGTCCGTGGTGCTGCCGGCGGCGAACGGCACGATCACGCGGATCGCCTTGTTCGGGTAGCCGCCCTGCGCGGCGGCGGGCAGGCCCAGGGCCAGGGTGGACACGGCCAGGGCCGCGGCGAAGAGGGTTTTCATGGGTCTCCTTGGGGGTGTTGGGGAAGTCAGTCGATGGCTTTCAGGCTGCGCCACAGCGGCGCCGCCGCGCTGGCGAAGCCCGGCGTGTGCAGCGAGCGCAGGTCCAGCCGGCCCTCGCGCACCGCGAGGCGGGGCCGGCCGCCGCCGTTGTCGTAGAAGCCCGCGTGGGCGCTGGCGAAGGCCTGGGCCTCCTCGGCGGGCGCGCTGCCGAAGCCGTCCACGTAGTGGTGGCCGTTGCGCTCGATGTGGCGCACGCCCAGGCTGGCGGCGAGCAGCGTGTCCTGCTGCACCGCCAGGCCAGCCTGGCAGGTGAGGTCCTCGCCCGACAGCAGCAGGCGCGGGTCCTGCGCGATGCGCCGCGCGTTGCGCAGCGAACGGTAGATGCCCTTGCAGGCCTTGCTCGAGATGCCGCGGTAGCCCAGGGCCAGGCCCTCGTCGAGCGCGTGGGCGTGGTCGTCGGATTCGTCGAGGATCACGGGGACGTCGATGCCCAGCGGCGCGATGGGTTCGCGCAGCGCCACGGCGCGCGCCAGCGGCTGCTCCAGCAGCAGGGTGCGCCGCAGCAGATCGGCCAGCGCGGGCGTGGCGCGCAGCGCCTGCCAATAGGCGCCCAGGCTGGCGGCGTCGGCGAAGGTTTCGTTGCCGTCCAGCGTGACGCGGTGCTCGGGCGCGTGCGCGCGCAGCACGGCGGCGATGCGCGAGAGGCGGTCCACGTCGGCCTCGATGCGCCCGCTGAGCTTGAGCTTGAAGTGGTGCAGGCCCTGGCGGCGGATGGCGGCCTCCAGCGTGGCGGGCAGGCCGTCGCCGGGGTCGCTGCCGGGGTCGTCGTCGTTGAGGCGGTCGGCCAGGCCGACGGTGTGGCGCAGCACCACCGCGTCGGGACGGGCGATCGTGAGGCCCGCGCTCCAGGGATCGCCCAGCGCACCGGCGCGCAGGCCGTCCACCCACGACAGGCCGGCCGCGCGCAGGGCCGCGTCGGCCACGGCCTTGTCCAGCAGCGCGGCGCCGAACTGCGCGGCCAGGCGCGGCAGGCCGCGGGCCACCGACACGGCGATGGCCGATTCGCCACCCGACTGCGAGTGCGCGAAAGGCGTGAGCGGATCGCGCTGGGCCAGCAGCGCCTCGCGCGCGTTGCGCAGCGACTCGCGCAGCTGCTCGAAGTTCTGTTCGTGCGTGAGCGCGGGCGACTTGTCGAACCACTTGGGCACCATCAGCTCGGCGCCGGCGCCCTCCACGCGGCGGCCCTGGGCCTCGGCGTGCACGCGCACGAAGGCCTGCGGGCATTGCGTGACCGTGGCCGCGCCGAAGCGAAAGGGCAGGCGCAGCGTGACGTGGCGCTCGTACAGCTCGATGGTGTGCAGGCGCAGGTTCACGCCGTTCATGTCAGTTGGCTCCAAAGTTCGTGCACGTGGCGCGCGCTGGCCTCGGCGCAGCCTGGGCCGTCGGGCATGTAGTCGAAGGGTTCCACCGCCACCCAGCCGGCGTAGCCGCTGTCCTTGAGCGCCTGCAGCACGGGGCGCTGGTCGGTGTCGCCCTGGCCGGGGCCGCGCCGGTTGTGGTCGTTGAGCTGCACGTGCGCGATGTGCCCGCTGGCCAGGAAGCGGCGCAGCACCTCGTGCACGGGCTCGCTCTCGCTGTGCGAGGCCGCGCTCACGTCGAGCATGGTGCGCAGCGCGGGCGAGCCAATGCGGTCCACCAGGCCGGCGGCCTCGGCCACGGTGTTGATCACCGGGGTCTCGAAGCGGCCCAGGGGTTCCACGCAGTAGGTGACGCCGGCCGCGGCGGCGTGCGGCGCGAGCTCGGCCAGCGCGGCCTCGAAGCGCGCGAGCGCGTCGGCCACGCTCTGCCCCGGGCCGGGCGAGCGCTGGCGCGGCGAGCCGTGCACCAGCACGCGCGCGCCGCAGTCGGCGGCCAGGTCGATCAGCTGGCGCAGCAGGTCCAGCGTGCGCCGGCGCTGCGCGGCGTCATCGCTCACCAGCGACAGGCCCTCGGGCCGCACCAGCAGCCAGTGCAGGCTGCTGATGGCCAGGCCCTGTCGTTGCGCCGTGTCGCGCCAGCGGCGCGCGTCGGCGGCGCGCAGCGTGGAGGGGTCGTGGGCCAGGGTGAAGGGCGCGAGCTCCAGCGCCGCGTAGCCCCAGCGCGCGGCGGCCTCGCACTGCGCGGCCAGCGGCAGCGGGTGCAGCACTTCGTTGCATAGCGAGAGCTTCATGCCGGCGCGCGCCCCGTGCGGGAGGGGCGGACCAGGGACCACACCCGCCAGGCGATGGTGGCGAAGATCAATGCCGCCACGGCGGCGGCGATGGGCCGGGTGAAAAAGGGCGTGAGGTCGCCGTCGGAGAGGATCAGCGCGCGGCGCAGGTTCTTCTCCAGCAGGTCACCCAGCACGATGCCCAGCACCAGCGGCGCCATGGGGTAGCCATGGTGGCGCAAGGCGAAGCCGATCAAGCCGAAGGCCAGCATCACGTAGATGTCGAACAGCCGGCCCGCGATGGCGAAGCTGCCGACGGCGCAGAGCACGAAGATGATGGGCACGATCAGGTGCTGGGGCACGCGCAGCACCTGCACCAGGGCCTTGGTGAGCACCAGGCCGTAGATCAGGATGCCGATGGTGGCGAACAGCATCATGGCCACCACGTCGTACACGAACTGCGGGCTCTCCACCATGATCATGGGGCCTGGCTTGACGCCGTGGATGATCATCGCGGCCATCAGCACGGCGGCCGGCGCCGAGCCCGGAATGGCCAGCGTGAGCACCGGGATCATCGCGCCCGGCACGCAGGCGTTGTCGCCGGTCTCGGCGGCCATCAGGCCTTCCACCGAGCCCTTGCCGAATTTTTCTTTCTCCTGGCTGGCGCGCTTGGCGGCGGCGTAGGACGACCAGGCCGCCACGTCCTCTCCCACGCCGGGGACGATGCCCACGCCGGTGCCGATGAGGCCCGAGCGCAGGATGGTGCGCCAGTACTGGAAGACGTCGCGCAGCTTGGGGATGACGGTGTCGAAGGCGCTGATGGTCACCGGCGCCTGGCGCGCGCGCATGCTGGTGAGCAGTTCGGCGAAGCCGAAGGCGCCGACCAGCGCGGGCACCAGCTGGATGCCACCCGCCAGGTCGCGCAGGCCCCAGGCGAAGCGCTCGTAGCCGTACTGCGGCTCTTGTCCGATGGTGGCCACGAACAGGCCCGCGATGCCGGCGATCCAGCCCTTGAGCGGGTCGTCGCCGGTGAGCGTGCCGGCGATGATGACGCCGAACAGCGCGAGCCAGAAGAACTCGTAGGCGCCGAACTTCAGCGCCAGGCCGCCCAGCACCGGCGTGAGCGTGGCGAGGAAGAACATGCCGATCAGCGTGCCCATCACCGAGCCGGTGGTGGCGATGCCCATGGCGCGCCCGGCCAGGCCCTGGCGGGCCAGGGTGTAGCCGTCCAGGCAGGACGCGGCCGAGGCCGGCGTGCCCGGGATGTTGAGCAGGATGGCCGAACGCGAGCCGCCGTAGATGGAGCCCACGTAGGTGCAGATCAGGATCAGCAGCGCCTGCGAGGGCGGCAGCTTGAGCGTGAGCGTGGTCATGAGCGCCAGCGCCATGGTGGCCGTGAGGCCGGGCAGGGCGCCCATGACCACGCCCACCAGCGAGGCCAGCAGGGCCAGGCCGATCGTCGAGGGCGAGGAGAAGTGGGCGATGGATTGGCCGAACAGGAGCAGACCGTCGAACATGGTGCGTGGGGCTCAGGGAAGGCGGACCAGGAAGATGGACTGGAACACCCAGGTGACCACGGCCGAGGTGAGCGCGCCGGCCAGCAGCGCCACCGCCAGGCGGCGCGCGGGGCGCTGCTCGCTCGGCGCGTACAGCGCCACGAAGGCCGCGACGAAGGCCGCCGTGGCCAGCCAGAACGGCAGGCGCCCGATCAGCACCGCCGCGTAGGCCAGCGTCAGCGCCAGCGTGGCGGCGATGCGGCGGTTGATCAGCGGCGCGGGGCCGGCTTCAGGGGCGCCGCCCGCGCGGGCGGCGTGGCGCCGGCGCGTCCAGCCGCGCAGCATCAGCACCGCGCCCAGCAGCACCAGGGCGCCGCCCAGCAGGCCCGGCACGAAGCCCGGCATGGCGTAGAGCTGCGCGCCCATGGACTCGAAGCGCTCCATGCGCCAGGAGCCGATCAGGATCAGCAGGCCAAAGCCCACCCAGCCCGCCCCGCCCCGCAGATCGGAGCGGGCGGCGGTTCCGCCCTCGGTCATGTGGTACCCCGCGGTGCGTCAGGGCTTGGGGATGCCCACGGTGTCGGGCGACACCTTGGCCTTGCCGGCGGCCTGCTGCGTCCAGGCATAGGCCTGGACCGCGGGGAACACGGCCTTCTGCGCTTCTTCGCCCGCCATCGGCGCGAACATGGCGCCGCGCGACTGCGCGTACTTCTTCAGCGCCTCGCTCTTGCTCATCTCGGTGGCCCAGAGGCGGTTGAGCGTCTGCGCCACCTCGGGCGGCGCGGCCTTGGGCACGAAGACGCCGAAGTAGTTGATCGGGTCCTTGAAGCCCGGGATGAACTGCGACAGCGGCGGGATGGTGCCGAAGCCCTCGATCTCGATCGATTTGTCGCCCACCACCGCGAGCGGGCGGATCTTCTTGGCGCGGATCATGTCGGTCTGCTCGGCCGCGAGCTGCGTGGTCACCTGCGTCTCGCCCGAGGCGGCGGCCACCGCGGCCGGCGCGCCGCCGTCGTAGGTGACGTGCTTGTAGGTGACGCCGGCCGCGCGCGACAGCGCCTCGATCGCCGAGTGGCCGCTGGAGTTCACGCCCGCCGTGGCCACCGAGACCGTGCCCGGGTTGGCCTTCATGGCCTTGAGCAGGTCGTCCATGGTCTTGTACGGCGTGTCCGCGTTGACGCCGACCACCGCGATGTGCGCCACATTGAGGTACAGGTTCCAGTCGGCGATGGAGGTGTCCAGCATGCCCAGCACCTTGTAGGTGCCCAGGTCCTTGGCGCCGCCGGCCGTCCAGGTGTAGCCGTCGGCCGGCGCGGCCAGCGCGTTCTTGGTGCCCACCGAGCCCGAGGCGCCTGGCTGGTTCAGGATGACGATCTTCTGGCCCAGGTGCTTCTCCAACTCGGCCGCGGTCACGCGCGTGACCTGGTCGGTGGAGCCGCCGGGCGCCCAGGGCACGATCAGCGTGATCGGGCGGTCGGGCTTCCATTGGGCGAAGGCGCCGCCGGCGGCGGCGGCGAGCAGGGAGGCGGCGAGCAACTGGCGCAGAGGCCGGGCGGTGGTCATGCGATGTCTCCTGGGGGTTAATTCACCGAACGGTTAATGCTAGGAACCGCTCCCCCCGCCGTCAAGGCACCCGCCGGCTCAGCCTCTCAGGACATACCCTAGGATCACGTCGCACATGTGCGAGAGCCGTTCGTTGAGGGCCTTGGGGGCCATCAGGTCGCGCCCGAAGATGGCCGACAGCGTGTGGTTGTTCGACAGGTAGAAGTACGCCAGCCCGGCGATCGACACGTAGAGCTGCACTGGGTCGATGCCGCCGCGAAAGCTGCCGTCGGCCTGGCCGCGCTCGATGATGTCCTGCAGCATGAGGACCAGCGGCGAGTTCAGTTCGCGCGCCCGTTCGGACTGCGCCAGGTGCCGCGCCTTGTGCAGGTTGGCGCTGTTGAGCAGGGTGAGGAACTCGGGGTGCTCGAGGTAGTAGTGCCAGGTGAACTCCACCAGGCGGCGCAGCGCGGTTTCGGGCTTGAGGTGCAGCAGGTTGAGCTTGTGCTCTTCTTCGCGGATGTGGTGGTAGGTCTGCTCCAGCACCGCCTGGAACAGCCGTTCCTTGTCCTCGAAGTAGTAGTAGATGAGCCGCTTGTTCAGGCCCGCGCGCTCGGCGATGCGGTCCATGCGCGCGCCGCCCAACCCGTGTTCGGAGAACTCGTCGCGCGCGGCCTTGAGGATGGTGGCCTGCGATCGGTCGGCGTCGCGCAGGCGCTCTTCGGGGGCCGCGGGGGAGGGCTTGTTCACGCGCTTTAATTCTCTATTGAGTTAATTACGTCCAGTATCGCAGATCGGATTCTGCGGGACGGCGCGGGCGCAAAAGAAAACGGCCCCGCAGGGCCGTTGTCGTGCAGGCGTTGGCCGCTCAGTGGGCGGTCACGGCGGGCTGGCCCGACTGCACCAGCTTGTCGCCGCCCACGGCGCGCAGGCCGGCGGTGCGGATCTGCTCGACCTGGGCGGGCGTGGCCACCGGCAGGATCTCGCCGCTGGCGATCAGGCCCAGGCGACGGGCTTCGATGGTCTCGGCGCGGACCTGCGCACGGCTCAGGCCGCTGTCGGCCACGGTTTCCTGCACGGGGACGATCTCGCCGCGGGCGACCAGGCCGGCCCGGTTGGCTTGCACGGCCTGGGCCTGCACTTCGGCGCGGCTCAGGGTGGATTGGAAGTTGAAGACTTCGTTGCCTTCGATGGGGCCTTCGGCGAAGGCGGCACCGGCGCCCAGGGCAAGGGCGATGGAGAGGGCGAGGTTTTGAGCGGTTTTCATGGCAATTCCTTGAAGATGGGTGGTTGTTGGTGGTGTTTGTCTGTCAATGCCGTTTTCTGTCTGGCATGGGTGTACTTTAGGGTTTTCCCCTAGTTGAAAAAACCACCCCGGGGGCAACGCAGCGTTTCTGTTTCCGCAACGGTGGGGGCCGGCGCCCGCCCCTTGACGCCCGTCAAGCCCCCGCCGTCGCGCCCGGCCTACAGTGCGCGCATGGTCCCGCCACCCGCCCGCGTGCTCATCGTCCAGGGCCACCCCGAGCCCGGGACCTCCCACCTCTGCCATGCGCTCGCGGACGCCTACGCCGCGGGCGCGCGCTCGGCCGGCCACGCGGTGCGGCAGATCCGCGTGGCGGACCTGGACTTCCCCTTGCTGCGCAGCCCGGGCGAATGGGAGCGCGGCGCCGTGCCGGCCGCGCTGGCGCCGGCGCAGGAAGACATCCGCTGGGCGACGCACCTCGTGCTGGTGTACCCGCTCTGGCTGGGCGGCATGCCGGCCTTGCTCAAGGGCTTTCTCGAACAGGTGGCGCGGCCCGGCTTCGCGTTCCGCTACGACGCGACCAGCGCGCTCGGCACGCGCCGGGGCCTGGGCGGGCGCTCGGCGCGCGTCGTGGTGACCATGGGCATGCCCGCGCTGGCCTACCGCTGGTTCTATCGCGCCCACAGCCTCAAGGCGCTCAAGCGCAACATCCTGGGGTTCGTGGGTTTCGCGCCGGTGCGCGACACGGTGGTGGGCGGGGTGGGGCGGTTCGGCGCGCGGGACGTGACGCGCTGGCAGGCCCGCCTGCGGGCGCTGGGCGAGCGCGCCCGCTGACGTGGGCCGGTACCCCGCGCGCTCAGCGCGCGAGGTAACCGCCGTCCACGGGGTAGTAGGCGCCCGTGACGAAGGACGCCGCCGGGCCGCTGAGCCAGAGCACCAGTTCGGCCACCTCCTCGGGCCGGCCCAGGCGCCCGATCGGGTGCAGCGCCACGAGCTGCGCGGCCGAGGCCGGGTCGTCTTCCAGGCGCGCGATCATGGGGGTGTGGATGAAGCCCGGGCCGACCGCGTTGAGCCGTATGCCCTGCGCGCCGTACTCCAGCGCGGCCGCCTGCGTGAGACCCACCACGCCGTGCTTGGCCGCGGTGTAGGCGGGCGCGTTGGCGAAGCCCACCGCGCCCAGGATGGAGGCGATGTTGACGATGGCGCCACCGCCGCCCTTGAGCATGGCCGGGATCTGGGCGCGCAGGCCAAGGAACACGCCCGAGAGGTTGATGCCGATCACGCGGTCCCAGGCCTCCAGCGGGTAGTCGGCGGTGGGCGCCAGCTCCCCGCCGATGCCCGCGTTGTTGCAGGCGATGTCGAGGCGGCCGAACTGCTTGAGGCAGCGCTGCACCAGGCGCTCGTGGTCGCGGGGCTTGGTGACGTCGGCGGCGACGAAGAGGGCCTGGCCGCCGCGCTCGCGCACCTGCGCCACCGTGGCCTGGCCGCCGTCGGCGTCGGTGTCCGACACCACCACGCGAGCGCCCTCGCGCGCATAGGCCAGGGCGATGGCGCGGCCGATGCCCGAGGCGGCGCCGGTCACCAGGGCGGTCTTGTCCTTCAGCATGGCCGCCTCAGCCCATCGCCGCGCTCAGGCGAGCGGCCGTGTGTCCGGGGCGCAGCCGCTCGCCCATGTCGAGCAGGCGCGTGGTGCCGCTGCCCGTTTCCACCTCGCGCGCGGTCAGCGCCAGCGTCGCCACCGGTGGCTTGCCGGTGAGCCGCTGGACCTCGGCGAAGGCGTTGGAGGCGCCGGCCGAGCCCATGGTCACGACCACGGCCACGCGGCGCAGTCGGTGTGCGTGCAGGAAGCTGCGCATCGGCCCCGCCAGGCGGTACATCCAGATGGGCGCGACCAGCACCACGGTGCGGAAGTCCTCGGGCCGGGGCCCCGCGTAGCGGATGCGCGGCCGGCGGCTCAGCAGGGAGTCGAGCACGCAGCGCCAGGTGCCGCTGGCGCCGGCGCGCCGGTGCAGGTCTTCCACCTGGCCCAGCGGCCAACCGTGGTGCGAGGCGAGCAGCTGCGCCGCGCGGCGCGACACGCCGGTGTACGAATAGTGGACGACGAGAATGCTGTCCATGTTGACCCGGCCTCAGTGCGTGGCCGCCGTGCCGAAGTAGGGGTACACCGGGCGCTGGCCCTGGGGGGGCAAAGGTGCCTGGCGGTCCTGGTGTTCGTGGGCGAGGCCCTTGCGCAGCGCGCCGGCGAGCAGCCGCAGTTCCTCGGCCACGGCGGCGAACAGGTCGTCGATGGAGAGCACGCCGACCACGCCGCCGTCCTCCTCGACCACCAGCAGCCGGCGCACACCGGCCTGCTCCATGGCGCTGGCCGCTTCGTGCACGTCGGCCGTGCCGCGCACCGCGAGCGGCGGCGATTTGGCCAGGTGGCCGATGCGCAGATCGACGCCGGCCGCGCTGGAGCGCGCCAGGGCGTCGATCACGATGTCGCGGTCGGTCACCACGCCCACCACCTGGGGCGGGTTCTCGCCGGTGACCACGAGCAAGGCGCCGACGTGTTCGTCGAACATCCGGTGGGCGGCTTCGTTGAGGGGGGCGTCGGCGTCGATGGCCACGGCGGCGCGTTGGCAAAGGCTGGCGATGTTCATGGGCTTCTCCGGTGGGGTCCTGTGGGGGCCGCGGGGCGCGGCAACGGGACCCATCTTGGAGCGCCGGGCCAGCGGCAGGATGATGCGGATCAAGTCGCGCGCGTGCGGCGCCGCCGCCGGTCCGCCGGGGCCATGGGCGCGGGCTAGATGTGATGTCTCAATAGGTTGTTCACCCGGAAGGGTCTGGGAGACTGG